>CAMCXJ010000009.1 GCA_945883455.1 Prosthecobacter debontii | reverse complement strand
GCCCGGGCGACGGTGACGGCGCGGTCTTTATCGAGGTCGGAGACGGAGAGGAAGACGGTGCCTTCCTTGGGTAGTGGGTTGAAGGCGGCCATCTGCGATTTTGCATAGGCCATGCCCCAATCCATATCGATACCCATGACCTCGCCTGTAGATTTCATCTCGGGGCCGAGCACGATATCGATGCCGGGGAAGCGGTTCCAGGGGAACACGGCTTCTTTTACGGAGATGTGTAGCGGGACTATGGTTTCGGTGTAACCGAGATCCTTGAGCTTGTGGCCGAGCATGACCTTGGCGGCGAGCTTGGCGAGGGAAACGCCGGTGGCCTTGCAGACGAAAGGCACGGTTCGCGAGGCGCGAGGGTTCACCTCGATCACGTAGAGCTCTTCATCCTTCACGGCGAACTGGATGTTCATCAAGCCGCGCACTTCAAGCTCCCGCGCAAGATCTTTTGCAGCGCGCACGATCTCTGTCTTGATTTTTTCCGAGAGGGAAAAGGCGGGGATGACGCAGGCGGAGTCTCCAGAGTGGATGCCGGCCTGTTCGATGTGCTGCATGATCGCGCCGACCACGGAGGTTTCGCCGTCGCTGATGCAATCGACATCGATCTCGGTGGCGTTGTCGAGGAAACGGTCAACCAGCACCGGGCGCTCCGGTGAGGCGGTGACGGCCTCGCGCATGTAGCGGGAAAGCTCCCCGTCGGAATAGACGATCATCATCGCGCGGCCGCCAAGGACGAAGGAAGGGCGGACGAGGACGGGGTAGCCGATGCGGTTGGCGATGGTGAGCGCCTCGGCCTCGTTGGTTGCCGTGCCGGCCTCGGCCTGTTTGAGGTTGAGCTTATCTAACAGGGCGGAGAAGAACTTACGATCCTCGGCTTGTTCGATGGATTTCGGGGAGGTGCCGATGATGGGGACGCCGTGGCGTTCGAGGTCGGCGGCGAGGTTGAGGGGGGTCTGCCCGCCGAACTGGACGATGACGCCGTGCGGTTTTTCCTGGTCGCAGATGTTGAGCACATCTTCCAGGGTGAGCGGCTCGAAAAAGAGTTTGTCCGAGGTATCGTAGTCGGTGGAGACGGTTTCAGGGTTCGAGTTCACCATGATGGTCTCGTAGCCGAGTTCCTTGAGGGCGAAGGCGGCGTGGACGCAGCAGTAATCGAACTCGATGCCCTGCCCGATCCGGTTCGGGCCGCCGCCGAGGATGATGATTTTTTTCCTGTCGGATTCGCGTGCCTCGTTCTCGTCGCCGTAGGTGGAGTAGAAATAGGGCGTGTAGGCCTCGAACTCCGCGGCGCAGGTATCGACGAGGCGGTAGGTGGGGATGATGCCTTTTTCCTTTCGTTCGGCACGCACGGTATCTTCGTGCGTGCCTTTTGCCTTCGCGATCTGGCGGTCTGAGAAGCCGAGTTTTTTGGCGCGTCTCAGATCGAGCGTATCGAGGTTTTTCCCTTCCTCCGCGATCTGCTGCAGGTGGCGCAGGAACCATGGGTCGATGGCGGTGGCCTTATGGACTTCCTCCAGTGTCCAGCCGTTGGTGAAGGCGGTCTGGAGCCAGAAAATGCGTTCCGCGTTGGGGATCTGGAGCTTGCGGGTGATGTCATCCCGGGTGGGATTGACCGGTTCCTTGCTATCGAAGCCGAAGCCCCAGCGCCCGGTCTCGAGCGAGCGCAGGCATTTCTGCATGGACTCCTTGAAAGTGCGGCCGATGGACATTGCCTCGCCGACGGATTTCATGGAGGTGGTAAGTACGGCGTTTGCAGTAGGAAACTTTTCGAAGGTGAAGCGCGGGATTTTCGTAACTACGTAATCTATGGTAGGCTCGAAGGAGGCGGGTGTGACGCGGGTGATGTCGTTGGGCAGCTCGTCGAGGGTGTAGCCGACGGCGAGTTTCGCTGCAATCTTGGCGATGGGGAAGCCGGTGGCCTTTGAGGCGAGCGCGGAGGAGCGGGAGACGCGTGGATTCATCTCGATGACGATCATACGACCCGTTTTCGGACAGGTGGCGAACTGGATGTTCGAGCCGCCGGTTTCCACGCCGATCTCGCGGATCACTGCGAAGGAGGCGTCGCGCATGATCTGGTATTCGCGGTCGGTGAGGGTTTGGATGGGGGCGACGGTGATTGAGTCCCCGGTGTGGACGCCCATGGGATCGAGGTTTTCGATGGAGCAGATGACCACGCAGTTGTCCGCGCGGTCGCGCATGACCTCCATCTCGAATTCCTTCCAGCCGAGTAGGGATTCATCGATGAGGACTTCCGAAACGGGCGAGAGATCGAGGCCGCGGTGGACGATTTCCTCGAACTCCTCCTTGTTGTAGGCGATGCCGCCGCCCTGCCCGCCGAGGGTGAACGCGGGGCGGACGATGAGCGGGAAAGTGCCGATATCCGCAGCCACCTCGCGGGCCTCTTCCTGCGTGCGGGCGATCCCGGAGCGCGGCATGTCGAGGCCGATTTTTTCCATGGCTTCCTTGAAAAGGTGGCGATCCTCGCCTTTGTCGATGGCCTCGGCGTTGGCTCCGATCATTTTAACACCATATTTTTCGAGCGTGCCGGATTTGAAAAGCGACATTGAGGTGTTCAGCGCCGTCTGGCCGCCGAGGGTAGGGAGCAGCGCGTCGGGCTTCTCGCGGATAATGATTTTCTCGACGACGTCCGGCGTGATCGGCTCGATGTAGGTGCGGTGCGCGAACTCCGGATCGGTCATGATCGTGGCGGGGTTCGAGTTCACGAGGACGACCTCGTAACCTTCCTCTTTGAGGGCTTTGCAGGCCTGGACGCCGGAGTAGTCAAACTCGCAGCCTTGGCCGATTACGATGGGGCCGGAGCCGATGACGAGAATTTTGCGGATCGATGTGTCTTTGGGCATTTGTGGGCGCGAAGTATTAAGTTCCACCGAAATGGCAGGAGATCGCTGGATTGTAAAGGTAAGGCAGCGCAGTTAGCAAAACGCTGGCATTTCTTTCCTGCCATGTGGGAGAGTTCAATTATTGCCCAGACAGCTTATGGTTGAAGAGAATCGACTTACGCAGCGCGCCCATGACTTCCACTAGCCACTGCATCTCTTTACTCGCCTTTCGGCATTCGGAATCTTTCGTGTTACGGCTTACGTACTTACCGATTTCCGTGTAGAGCTGACGCATTTGGGTGTCCATTACGCCCAGCTCTGCTCGCAAGGTGGAAATTTCTTGGTTGGCGTCGCCGATGTGCTGGAACGCTTCCGAAGCCTTCATACGCCGCTCTCTCTTGAGTTCTAGAATCTCTGAGTCGATCGTGTTGACCTTGATGTCACGATCCGCAATTTTTTTCATCACATCTTGCCGTTCGGCTCTCAACTCGGCAAATTGCGTTTTTAGATCGGTGAGTCTGTGGGTTATGACTGAGAAATCCCTCTCATCGCTCATTCCCTCATTTGTTAGGACTTCTTCTTTCGTTTTGGTGCCATCATAGGCACGACGTATCTCCTGAGCCTTTACCACAATTAGGTCGCGTTGTCTGGCGAGTTCTTCGAGAGAGTTGAGAACCATTTGGCGTTCATCGAGCAGATGCTGATAAGGTTCGGTGGATATCCCCAAAAGACTCGCCCTCTCCTCATGGGCTTCGGCAAGTTGCTTCTGCTGGCTCTCCAATTCGGCGGCAACGCGGTCGTGCTCTTTGACGAGTTTGCGGAGATTCCAGTATTCGACGGTAAGCGCCTCAATCCCCTCAACATTTTCCCACATCGCCTTGCCGAGGTGTGATTCTGCCTCTTTGAGCAGGTGCGTTTCTTCGGCCGCTTCCGCCATGTGGGTGTTCTTCCGATTGTAGCCGAAGGCGCGCGCGACGAGGCAGACAAGATATTTCGTTGAGGTCATCTTAGAGGTTTACTTCTTTAGTAATAATCTGAGGTGTTCGATTACACTCATGTCTTCGAGAGTGGTCACACTTCCCGTGATTTCGCCGGTGGTGACCAACTCCTTCAGCAAGCGCCTAATAATTTTCCCTGAGCGTGTTTTTGGCAAGGCGGGAGTGAAATGGATGTCGTCGGGCTTGGCGATGGCTCCGATCACGTGGCCGACATGGTCGCGGAGTTCTTTCTCCAGCTCCACGGAGGTTTCGTAGCCGAGCTTCAGGGTCACGAAAGCCGCGACGGCCTGCCCTTTGAGGTCGTGAGGGCGGCCGACGACAGCGGCTTCCGCGACGGCTGGATGGGCGACGAGGGCGCTCTCGATCTCGGCGGTGCCGAGGCGGTGGCCAGAGACGTTGAGCACGTCATCGAGGCGGCCGATGATCCAGAAATTGCCTTTCTTGTCGCGCCGTGCTCCGTCGCCAGCTGTGTAAATCCCCGGGTAGTCGGAGAAGTAGGTTTTTTTGAAACGGGATTTGTCGCCGTAAATCGTGCGGGTCATGGAAGGCCACGGTTTGCGGATCACGAGGCGGCCGTCGACGTTGGGCGGGCATTCGTTTCCGGCATCATCAAGGATGGCGGCGTCGATGCCGAAGAAGGGGCGGGTGGCGGTGCCTGGGATGCAGGGTGTGGCGCCGGGGAGCGGGGAAATGAGGATCGCGCCGGTCTCGGTCTGCCACCAGGTGTCCACGATGGGGCAGCGTCCGCCGCCGATTTTTTCGTGGTACCATGCCCATGCCTCGGGGTTGATCGGCTCGCCGACGGAGCCGAGGAGGCGGAGGGATGAGAGGTCGTGTTTGTCGGGGAAATGGTCGCCCGCCTTGATGAAGGCGCGGATCGCGGTGGGGGCGGTGTAGAAAATGGTGACGCGGTGTTCCTCAATCATTTTCCAGAAGCGCCCGAAGTCCGGCTCGTTCGGCGCGCCTTCGTACATCACCTGGGTGACGCCGTTGGCGAGCGGGCCGTAAACGATGTAGGAGTGGCCGGTGATCCAGCCGACATCAGCCGTGCACCAATAGACGTCCTCATCGCGCATATCGAAGATGTATTTGCAGGTGGCGTAAGTGCCGGTGAGGTAACCGCCGGAGGTGTGGAGGATGCCTTTCGGTTTCCCGGTGGAGCCGGAGGTGTAGAGAATGAAAAGCGGGTGTTCGGAATCGAAACCCTTCGGCTCGTGCTTCGCGCAGGCGTTCTCCATTTCCTCATGCCACCAGTGGTCGCGGCCTTCCTTCATGGAGACTTCGTTGGCGGTGCGCTTTACGACGAAGATGTTCTCGATCTTGTCGTATCTGCCCAGCGCCTCGTCCACGGCGGGTTTGAGGGAAACGACTTTTCCCCGCCGCCATCCGCCGTCTGCGGTAATTACGGCGGTGGCTCCCGAGTCTTCGAGCCGGTCAAGAATGGCCTCGGACGCGAAGCCACCGAAGACGACATTATGCACCGCGCCGATCCGGGCGCAGGCCAGCATCGCGATGGCTGCCTCCGGGATCATCGGCATGTAAATAAGGACGCGATCTTTCGATTTCACGCCGCGCGCGAGCATGACGTTGGCGAACTTACAGACCTCGCGGTGGAGCTGGGAGTAGGTGATCGTGCGCTTGTCTCCGGGCTCGCCCTCCCAGATGATCGCCGCTTTGTTCGCCCGCGGCCCGAAGGCGTGGCGATCCACGCAGTTCTCTGCGACGTTGAGTTTCCCACCAAGAAACCACTCCACGTCCGGAGCCTTCCACTTCAAGACTTTCGAAAAGGGCTTTTGCCAGACCAGCTCCTTCGCCTCTGACGCCCAGAATTTCTCGGGCTTCGCGATGGATTGTTTGTAAAGCTTGTCATACTCCGCCATCGATCCGATGCGGGCCTTCTTGGAAAACTCTTTCGAGGGCTTGCGGACGACCGCAAGTTCGGCAGCATGGTCGGTGGCGGCTTTTTTAGATTTTTGGGAGCTCATGGTGGAAACTCTCAGCAAGCTAGTGAGCTACATCGCCGGGGGCAATGGCGAAAAACGAGAGGATGGCTTGCTTGTCGTTTACGCTTTCTCATCCAGCAGCATCGCGATTTCCTTACGGTTCAGAACCGCGTATTGGGCGGGCTCGAGGTCGCCGAGCCATAGGTTTCCGATGCGGACGCGGAGAAGTTTCGTAACCTGATAGCCGAGCGCCTCGAACATCACGCGGATCTGGCGTTTCGTGCCATGGTCGAGGATGACCTTGATGCGACGCGCGGAGATGCGCTCGATGTGTTTCGCCTTCAGCTTGCCTTCCTCGGTGAAAACCCCGGCGAGAAATTGGTCGAGGTGGGCGTTCTCAAAGGCTTGGTTCGAGGTGACGAGGTACTCCTTTTCCACCGATTTCGACGGGTGCATGAGGCGTTGCGAAAGGTCGCCGTCATTGGTTAGGATCAGCATGCCCTCGGAATCGGTGTCGAGCCGCCCGACGTGATGAAGCGCGTGCAGCGCGGGTGGCAGGAGGTTGTAAATGGTCTGCCGCCCGAGCTCGTCGCTGCGGGTGCAGACATAGCCGCGCGGCTTGTGGAAAATGACGACCATCTCCTCTTTCGGGAGGACGCGTTTGCCATCGAGGCGGACGAAATCCGCCGGGGTGATGCGGGTAGCGAGCTTCAGGCAGGGCGAGCCGTTGACCTCGACGCGACCGGTCTCGATCAATTCCTCACAGCCCCGCCGCGAGCCGATGCCGCAGGAGGCGAGGTATTTGTTGAGACGGACTCCCTCAGGCATGACGGTTCAAAAAATGACCGCGCCAAGTTGTGGAGCGGAGGTGGGAGCAAATGGGAAAACGAGGGTTAGGCCTCGCTCTTGGTCTTCGGCAGACCGATCGGGGATTTTCCCGCTTTCCATTCGCCGCGCTCCTTGAGCAGTTTCACGCGCTCGAAACGCTTGAGGACAGAACGCTTGCCACCGACGGTGGCTGCGGATTTGAGTGAGTTGTGCTTGGACATCGGAAAGGCGGGGTTAGACGGTTGGGGCGCGGAGGCTATCCGCCCTCCCGACCCGTGGCAATGGTTTTTTTAGAAAAATGGGGAGATGAAATTCAGGCCTCTGCCCGGTTCAGTTACGCGGCGTGGCGATGCTAGATAGGCAAATAAAGTTCGAGTTTGGGATGGTTCGGATAATTACTAGATTTGTAGTAGTTATGGGGTGCTACTTGCTACTCGCTCCCGTTTTTCTAGCCAGATTGTGAGAATCGCGATGTCTGCCGGGGTGATTCCGGGAATCCGAGCTGCTTGGCCGAGGGTTTCTGGTTGGATCTCGGAGAAGCGCAGCTGTGCCTCCTTTTTCAATGCAGGGATGGCCGTAAAATCGATATCTAGCGGGATGCGGCGTCCTTCTTGGCGTGACATGCGGTCGATCTGGGAGCGCTGTCTGCCTAGATGGCCTTCGTATTTGAAATCTGTCTCAATGAGCGGCCAGATTTCGTCGGCAAATTCCTTCCGCATGTCAGCGGGCAGGGCCTCCCAGCTCTGATCGCCGCGCCGGAACCAATGATCCAGTTTCACGCCCTCGAAAGAGGTTTCCCGCACCCACTTGTCCGCCCGCTTCAGCTCGGCGATCTTGGCGGCGGTGCGCTCGACCCGCTCGCCCGTGGCGAGGCCGATCTCGGCGGCACGGGGCGTGAGGCGGAGGTCGGCGTTGTCCTGGCGGAGGAGGAGCCTGTATTCGGCGCGGCTGGTGAACATCCGGTAGGGTTCTGTGCAGCCGCGGGTTACGAGGTCATCGACCATCACGCCGAGGTAGGCCTCGTCGCGTCCGAGGATGAACGGCGGTCTGCCCAACGCTTTCAGAGCGGCGTTCGTTCCAGCGATGAGCCCCTGCCCTGCCGCTTCCTCGTAGCCGGAGGTGCCATTGATCTGACCCGCGAAATACAGACCCTCGACCCGTTTCGTTTCCAAGGTCGGATGAAGCTGGGTGGGCGGGCAATAATCATACTCCACCGCATAGCCCGGGCGCAGGATCTCGCATTTCTCCAAGCCGGGGATGGTGCGGAGAAAATTCAGCTGAACCTCGTAGGGAAGCGAGGTGGAAACCCCGTTCACGTAGTATTCCAGCGTGTGGCGGCCTTCGGGTTCGAGGAAGATCTGGTGGCGCTCCTTTTCCGCAAAACGTACGACCTTGTCCTCGATGGACGGGCAATAGCGTGGGCCAACGCCTTCGATGATCCCGCAATACATGGGGGATTGATCGAGGTTCGAGGCGATGATTTCGTGGGTGGCGGGGTTTGTGTAAGTGATCCAGCACGGGATTTGTTCCACGTGGAACGCAGGATCACCCCATGGATTCAGGGTGAAGATGTCATCCCTCCCCTTTTCGATCCGATCCGCCATGAAGCTGAACTTCGGCACGGGCGTGTCGCCGTCCTGCCGTTCGCACTTGGAAAAATCAAGGGATCGTCCGTTGAGGCGGCATGGCGTGCCGGTCTTGAAGCGCTCGACCTGGAATCCGAGGTGTTTCAAGGAATCGGAAACGGTGGAGATCGCATCCCCCATCCTGCCGCCTTTCTCGTTTTTCAGGCCGACGTGCATCAGCCCTCGCATGAAAGTGCCGGCGCTAAGGATCACAGATCTTCCGCAAATTTCCATGCCCAGCGAGGTGCGGATGCCGGTAATCCGATCCTCTCCGTCCACCATTAGCTCGGCGACGTTACCTTGATGAAGCTCGACCCCTTCCGTCCGCTCCATCTCCATTTTCATCCGGAACTGGTAGGCCTTCTTGTCGCATTGGGTGCGGGGGGCGCGGACCGAGGGGCCTTTCGAGGCATTTAGCATCCGCCATTGGATGCCGGTGGCGTCGGTGTTGATTCCCATCGCGCCGCCGAGGGCATCGATTTCACGCACCATGTGACCTTTCGCGAGGCCACCGATGGCGGGGTTGCAGGACATCTGGCCGATCGTGTCGAGATTCTGGGTCAGCACGGCGACGCGAGCGCCAAGCCGAGCGGCGGCCAGCGCGGCCTCGACCCCGGCATGGCCGGCGCCGATTACGATTACGTCATACGGGGTGGGATAGCGGAACATTCGCGGGGCACGAGACTATCACGGCTTTTAGCGGGCGCAATCACCGACTTGGATGCTGGAAAAGTTCCACGTGGAACTTTACGGGCGATCCAAGATGCCTGTGCTGGCTCTTGGGAGCAGATCCTCTAGGGAAAACTCCACCCGCTCCATCCGGTTCGCGAGGATCACGGTTTTCACGCCGAACTCCGCCAACACCTGCCGGCAAGCCCCGCATGGTGAGATGGGCTTTGCCGTATCCGCCACAACAACGACCTTTTCGAAGCTACGCGCGCCTGCCGCAATCGCCGCGCCCATCGCCACCCGTTCCGCGCAATTCGTCAGCCCGTAGGAGATATTTTCCACATTGCAGCCGGGGAAAATCCTCCCGTCGCCCGCCAGCAAGGCTGCCCCCACGCGAAAGTTTGAGTAGGGCGCATAGGCCATTTCCCTGACTTTCCATGCCGCCGCAATCAGTTCGTCATCCGTTGTCATGGATCATTTCTATCATGCCCGCGTCAGCTCGACCAGTATCGCTTTCTGGGCGTGAAGGCGGTTTTCGGCCTGCTGGAAAATGGTATCCGCGTGTTGTTCGAGCAGTTCTTCGCTAATTTCCTTGCCGCGATAGGCGGGCAGGCAGTGGAGGACGATGTGACCTTTGGCCGCACCGGTAAGCAGTGAGGAATTCAGTTCGAAGCCCTTGAATTCCGCTTCTTTCTCCTTCTGCCCCTCCTGCCCCATGGATAGCCAGACGTCGGTGTTGATGACATCCGCGCCCGCGATGGCCTCGCGGGGATCCTCGCAAACGCTCACGAGAGCGCAGTCGAGGGCTTTCAGGAAAGCGGCGGGTGGCTGGCAGTTTTGGGGGGAAGCGATCTTGAGTTGAAAGCCCAGCCGTTTCGCCGCCCACATCCAGGAGCGGGTCATGTTTGAGAAACCATCGCCGACGAATGCAAACTTCCGCCCTTCCCAGCCGCCTTGCTTCTCGCGGACGGTCAGTAGATCGGCCAGAATCTGGCAAGGATGCTCATCGTCGGTGAGGGCATTGATCACTGGGAGTTTTGAGTATTTCGCGAAATCAATGACATCCTGTTGTGCGAACGTGCGGATGATCACTCCGTGCACCATCCGGCCGAGCACGCGGGCGGTGTCCTTGATGGGTTCTCCCCTGCCGAGCTGGATGTCATTGGAAGAGAGGAACATAGGAAAGCCGCCTAGTTCCCGGACACCCACCTCGAAGGAAACCCGTGTACGCGTGGAGGATTTGGCGAAAATCATTGCCCATGTCTGCCCGGCAAGCGGCTGCTCGATGTCCCGTCCGCGCCATGCTTTCAGCCTCATCGCATCGTCGATGAGGTTGGTGATTTCGTCCGCGGAGAGTTCCTCGATGGATAGCAAATGTTTCATCTTAGTAATTCAGTATCCGGACAGCGTGTCCTTCAGGATGGCGAGCGCTTCGTCGATTTCTGCGTCCGAGACATTCAACGGAGGCAGCAACCGGATCGTCTCCGGGCCAGCAGGAACTGTGAGTAAGCCTTTGGTAATCAACGACTTAACGATTTTTAGCGCCGCCACCTCGCCTTCCGCAACCGGAATTCGTGCCGCATTTAGGCCGATTCCCAGTAGTAGCCCCAGACCACGGATTTCGGTGACCACGGGCAATTTCCAGGACTCGATGGCCGCGCGCAGCCTCGTGCCTTGGCGGATCGCGTTCGCGGCAAGATTCTTCTCGCGGATTTCCTTCAAAACCTCCAGTGCAGCGGCGCAGACCAGCGGGTTGCCGCCGTAGGTGGAGCCATGAGAGCCCGGTCCCATCAGCGAGGAAAATTTCGTGCCCGCGTCATCGACGGCGCGGTCACTGAGCCAGAACGAGCCGATCGGCACTCCGCCGCCCATGCCTTTCGCCCAGGAAATACCATCTGGCTCGATTTCTGGCGCGATCGCGCGCCATGCCATCGCCTCGCCGCAGCGGCCGAAGCCTGCTTGGACTTCATCGAACATCAGCAGCAGGTCATGCTTTTTCCGCAGGGCATCGAGCGCGCGGAGAAACTCAGCCGAGGCGACGTGAATCCCGCCTTCGCCTTGCACCGGTTCGAGCAGAAATCCGACCGTCTCGTCGCGCACCGCGTTTTCTAGAGCGGCGATGTCGTTGAAAGGCAGGTAACGGAAGCCCGGCAGCATCGGATCGAAGCCTTGTTGTATCTTTGCCTGTCCGGTCGCGGCCATGCTTCCGAGCGTGCGTCCGTGGAAGGATTGGTGGAACGTGACGACCTCGAAGCGCGGCTTGCCGTCGGCCTGCGTTTTCAGATGGCCGTAGCGGCGAGCGGACTTGATCAGGCCGTCATTTGCTTCGGCACCGGAGTTTGAAAAGAAATTTTTTCCTGGTAAGCCGATGTGGTGCAGGTTCATTTCCTCTGCCAGAAGTCCTTGATTCTCAGTGTAATACAGATTTGAGACGTGGATCAACTTGCCGGCTTGTTCGCGGATTGCGGCGACGATGCGCGGATGGCAATGCCCCAGCGAGCACACGGCGATGCCCATGCAAAAATCCAGGTATCCGCGGCCTGCGTCATCGCGCACACGTGTCCCCTGCCCCTCGACAAGGGTTAGCGGAAAGCGCCCGTAGGTGCCCAGGACGTGTTCGTTGAATCTCTCGGTGGTGGTCATTTCTTCGGACGGAAAGGGGCGGAGGCTATACGCCTTGCGGGAAATAGCAAACCACTTTCGCGGGGCGAAAAAACCTTACCACAGAGTAGGCACCGCGTCGCAGGCCGTGATTTTCCGATCCCTAGTAAGCAACGGGATTCCGTGCGCTATGGCGGTAGCCGAGATCACGCGGTCAAAAGGATCGCCATGGGGAAGGTCAAGGGAAACGGCAATGCCCGCAATTTCCCGTGTGATCGGAACCACAAGGAACGAATCCGAAATCTTCGCCAAAAGAGTGTCGAGACCGTCCTCACTTTCAATCCTCCCTTTGTCATGGAGATATGCGACTTCGAGGAAAACGATGTCGGAAATGACCAACTCGGAGCGGTTCGACCGGGCGATGATCTCACGGGTCTTTGCGCCAAGCCTCGGATCATCGGCCAAGCTCCAGAGAACCGCATGCGTGTCGAGACTAGCTTTCACAGAGAAGGTTGCCACTCGTTTTCCGGTAGTGTCGGTTCATCCAGCAGGTCATCGTGAAAGCGGATTTTTCCGCCACAAGAACCGAGGATCGACTCCCCGGACGGCGGCTCGGCGGTGATCCTCAGATTCCCGTCTCTGGTGACCACTACCACTTCCTCGCCCGCAAACGCCGCCCTGCGTATCTTGGGAAATTCCCTGAGGAGTGTGCTTACGTTGGTTTTCATGGCAGTAATCTGTCAGATAACTTGTCAAATGTCGAGTGTTTCGGTAGGATTAAAGCGTGGCAACTCGATGTGGGTTCGTCGGGCCGGTCGCGATTTCCAAATCGCGGTTCCTTTCACCGACAAGGTTGCCAGCGGCGGGCATTTAGAAGAGACTGCGCCCGAACGGATGTCCTCACTTTTACTCGAACCAGCCCGCAGAAGCGGATGTGAAAACCTGCCAGCGGTCGGCGAGCTCCTGAAGGAAGCCGCCCTGCTCCAGCGTTCCCCCATCGACGACCTCCTCGACGCCGCCGTGGTGGATGAGGAAAGCTATCTCCGCGAACTCGCCCACGACCTCGATCTCCCATGGCTGGCGAACATCCCGATGGATGAAAACACCCTACCTCTCCGCGAGGCCTGCGGGCCGCGGATCGCGCTGCGGCATCGGCTTTTGCCCGTGGCCATCGAGGGCGAGGGCGATGAACGGAAGCTTCTGCTGGCCACTTTCGATCCCTTTAACCTCGTGGCGCATCAAGCGGCGGCACAGGAGCTTTCGATTCCCTTCGAGTGGTGCATGGCTTCGCGGAAACGGATCCACGAGGCGCTGCGCCGGCTTTACGGGGTGGGAGCGGACACCTTCGAGCAGATCTTGGAAGGCCGAGATCTCGACTACGACCAGCTTTCCGATTCCGAGGACGAGGCGAACGTGATCGACGCCGACGAGGATGAGGAGGCGAGCGTGGTGAAATTCGTGAACCAGATCATCCGCGAGGCGCTCGACCAGCGCGCGACGGATATCCATGTGGAGCCGCTCGCGAACAATCTCCGTATCCGCTACCGCATCGACGGGCGGCTTCTGGAAATCGCCGTGCCGGAAAACATCAAGGCGCTGCAAAGCTCGGTGATTGCGCGTCTCAAGATCATGGCGCGTCTCGACATCGCGGAGCGCCGCGTGCCGCAGGACGGCCGGATCAACCTCCAGTTCGAGGGCGCGACCATCGACGTCCGCGTTGCTACGGTGCCTACCGTAGAAGGCGAGAGCGTTTCGCTGCGTCTCCTCAACCAGGAGAAATTCAACCTCGCGAAGCTCGCGATGGAGCCTTTCGTGCGGAAGAAAATCGAGGCATTGCTGCACCTCCCCAACGGCATCGTCCTGATCACCGGCCCGACTGGTTCGGGAAAATCGACCAGCCTGTATTCCTTCCTCAGCGAGGTGAACAGCCCGGAGAAGCGCATCGTCACGGTCGAGGATCCGGTAGAAAACAAGCTCACCGGGGTGATGCAGATCGCGGTGAAATCGGAGATCGGCCTGACCTTCGCGACGGCGCTGCGCTCCATCCTCCGCGCGGACCCGAACATCGTGATGATCGGGGAAATCCGCGACCTTGAGACCGCCGAGATCGCGATCCGCGCCTCACTTACGGGACATCTAGTATTTAGCACGCTCCACACGAATGATGCCATGGGCGGCATCTCGCGCCTTGTCGATATGGGCGTGGAGCCGTTCCTTGTCTCCGCCGCCGTGCGTGCTTTCCTCGCCCAGCGCCTCGTCCGCCGCCTCTGCCCGCATTGCAAGGTGCCGCGTGAAATTTCCACCCAGGATATCATCGACCTGGAGATCCCGCGCGACATTCCCGGCCAGATCTACTCGCCGAAGGGTTGCGACCGCTGCCGCATGACCGGCTTTTCCGGACGTCTCGCGATCTACGAGGTCGTGCTCCTCACCCAGGCCATGCAGGAACTCGTCGCCCATTCCCGCCCGCAAGCGGAGATGAAAGCCCAGGCACTCCGCGACGGCTACGTCCCGATGCGGACCTACGGCTGGCACAAGGTCATGCAGGGGGAAACCACGATCGAAGAGGTCATCTCCGTCACGTCTTCGGATATTGGCGGAGCGGATTAGGAAAAAGCGCTCGACGGATATCCAATGTAGATTCATATTCGCGCCATGAAAACCAAGCTTTCGAAATGGGGCAACAGCCTCGCGGTGAGAATTCCTTCGTCCGTTGCGGCCCAAGCCTCGCTGGCGGCCGGCAGCAGCTTCGAGGTGGAGTATGCGAACGGCGCATTGTTGCTCACTCCTCTTGAGGACGAGCCTGGACTCGATGAGCTTTTGGAAAAAATCACCCCTGAGAACCTGCATGAGGAAGTGGATTGGGGCGCTCCCGTAGGAAAAGAGGTATGGTAGCGGCCGGTCATTTCAAATGCCCTGATCGTGGTGATATCGGTTGGCTTTCCCTGGATCCCCAACTGGGCAGGGAACAAGCCGGGCGAAGACCTGTGATTTGCCTAAGCCCTGCGGGTTACAACCGCAAGGTTGGTCTGGCTTTGTTCTGCCCGATCACCTCCCAAGCGAAGGGTTATCCGTTCGAAGTTCCGATTTCCGGCGTCAAGGCGATCAAAGGTGTCGTCCTTGCCGATCAGGTGAAATCACTCGATTGGAGCAAAAGGAATTTCGAGAAAATCGGTAAATGCGTCGCGCATCAGGTCGATCAAGTCCTGTCCCGCGCGACAAAACTGCTAAAGCCCTGAAACCATGCCCCTTTACTCCTACAAAGCATTATCCACGAACGGCACCGTCGCGACGGGTGAGATCGAGGCGGCGGATCGTCCCGAGGCGTTGCGGACTCTCGACAGGCGCGGGTTGCGGCCGGTGAATGTGAAGGAATCCGCGAAGGCGATTCCGGCAAAGAAAAAAGAGGTGGTGCCGATGAGGCGAAAGGAGAAGACCGGCGAGAAGGAAGAGGTGTCCCCGTCCGGCGAGCTGAAACTCAAACGGGCAGAGGTGATTCTTTTCACGGAGGAACTTTCCGACATGTTAGGCGCGGGCTTGCAGTTGGAGCCGGCGCTGAAGTCGATGGAGAATCGGCAGGAACTCGGTAGTTTGAAGGAGGTTTCGCAGCGCATCCGCAACATCGTCCGCGACGGCGTAAATTTCTCGGTGGCCCTGAAAAAGGTCAGCCCCAGCTTTGGGCCGCTGTATTGCTCGCTGGCCGCTGCGGGCGAGGCTTCGGGGGCGTTGGATACTATCCTGAAAAGGCAGGCGCATTATCTAAAAACGCTCGCCGAGCTGCAGAGCCGTTTGATCCTAGCGTTGATCTATCCTGCGTTCCTGATCCTCGTCGGGATCGGCGTAGGTATCATTTTCGTGACCACTCTGATTCCGCAATTAACGGAGCTGATCAAGAGCACACCGGGCGGGAAAATCCCATGGGCGATCAACATGATGATGGTGTTCGCGGATTTCATCAAGGCGTGGTGGATCGTGATCCTACTCGCGATCGTTGGCGCGTTCCTATTTTTCAAGGCGTGGAAGGACAACGAGGCAAACAAGCCGAAGTGGGATGAGATGAAACTCAAGATGCCGCTGATCGGTGCGGTGATCTCCTCGCGATTCTATGTGCAGTTTTTGGAAACGATGGCGAACCTCGTCGGTAACGGCCTGCCGCTATTGCGCGCGCTGGAGCTTTCCCGCGATGCCACGCAGAATATTTCGCTCCGTGCGCGTCTCAACGGGGTCATCGCGCAGGTGGGAGATGGCCGGGCGTTTTCTAAGGCTATGATCCGCTCGGAAAGTTTCCCGCCCCTGCTCATCGACATCATCGCGGTGGGCGAACAGACGGGAAAAATCGATCAATCCCTGCGCCGCGCGGCGGAGCGATATGACAAGGAGCTGGACAACGATCTGAAGCGCGTGATGGCGCTGATCATGCCGTCCGTGTTGATCATGATGGCGCTGCTGATTGGTTCGTTCGCCTATCTGATGATCACTGCGATCTTCCAGACAATCTCGAATTTGAACTGACGGGGATGTTTTCTGAACCGGATACGGGCAATGGCTTTCTCTCCGCGCATGTGGCGGATCTGCTGCGGAGTTATCACGAACTGACAGGAAAGCATCTGATCGTGCCTGCGAAGGATGCCGCGCTGCTCGCGTATGCGGCGCCGTTCGTCCTGCTCTCGCATGACGGGGCGGATGATCCCTTGCTTACCTACGGCAACCTTGCGGCGCAGAAACTCTTCGCGATGGATTGGGAAAAGCTGGTTGGCATGCCCTCGCGGAAAACGGCCGAGGCACCCGAGCGCGCGGAGCGGGAGGAGCTGCTGCGACGTGTGGCGGAAAAGGGCTTCATCGACGATTATGCGGGCATCCGCATCGCAGCCGACGGGTGTCGTTTCATGATCCGCAACGCGACCGTATGGAATGTGTCCGACAAAAACGGCGCAAGGATCGGCCAGGCGGCCACCTTTTCCGAGTGGCAGCTGCTGGAAGTTTAGCCGACGCGGTTCACGCGGTGGCGAGTCTCGCGAGTTGTGACATCTCGCGCATGAGAGTGCGGGTTTCGTCTTGCCAGGTCTGGAGGGCCTCGCGGGAGAGTTGGACTCGGTCGGATACTGCTTGCTCGAGTTCGTGGTAGTTCGCCGCGAGTTTCTCGGAAAGTTGGTGGAGCATTTCCGCGGAGCGTTCGCAATAGCCGGGTGTGGCTATGATTTGGCCGATGCGTTCCACAGCGCGGCGCTTCGCCTCGCCCATTTCCGCTAGGAGGATCTTGCTGTCCGGCACGCGGCGCAGGCCTTCGACAAGACCGAGTTTCGAGAGTGTCCAGATGGTCCATTTCGAAGGATCCCACTGCCATGGCTTCACGCCGTTGCGGTAGTCGTGCTGGAACTCGTGGTGGTAGTTGTGGTAGCCCTCGCCGAAGGTGAGGAAAGCCATGACCGCGCTGTCGCGGGCGGAGTGTTTGGTGGAGTAGGGTTGCTTGCCGACGGTGTGGCAGAGGGAGTTGATGAAGAAGG
The DNA here is from genome assembly GCA_945883455.1 of Prosthecobacter debontii. Classification (GTDB taxonomy): domain Bacteria; phylum Verrucomicrobiota; class Verrucomicrobiia; order Verrucomicrobiales; family Akkermansiaceae; genus Luteolibacter. The sequence continues at coordinate 8,973 of CAMCXJ010000009.1, read as the reverse complement.
TGCAATGCTGTGCGATCACGATGCGAGTAACACCAGCAATGAGGAAGCCGCCAAGAGCGCCGACCATCGGATCGAGTCCCATGAGCGTGTTGTAGCCGTAGCCGAGGGCGGCGGGGGCGATGAGGCCGACGATGAGTCCGATCCAGTGGGTGTATCGGTGCTGCCACATTACGAGTTTGTCCTTACGCAGATCGCCGACGTTATCGACAGGGGTCTCAGGGTCTAGTTTGAAAAGGAGCCAGCCGATGTGCGCCCAGAAAAAGCCCTTGGAGATGTCGTAGGGATCCTCGTCGTGATCGACGTGCTTGTGGTGGCGGCGATGGTCGGAAGACCAGTTGAGGCAGGAGTTTTCAAAGGCGCACGCGCCGAAGATGAGAGTGAAGAATTTCACCGGGGTCTTCGCCTTGAACGAGAGGTGGGAGAAAAGCCTGTGGTAGCCGACGGTGATGCTCATCATCGTAGCGCAGAGGTAGAAGAAGAACATGCTGAACTGGAACCAGTCGATGCCGTAGTTAAAAAGGTAGATGGGCGCCCCGATGAGGGCGATGAGGGCGGTGCCGATGAGGAAACTGGAGGTGATCCAGTTCACGCGGTCGAAGGGGATTCGGAACATAAGTATTGGGAAGCTTGGGTTACGTTGGTTGGAGGATGCGGTTGGGCGAAAGATTCGCCGTGCGCACGGCACGTGTAAACGATCTCACGACAATTCACAAGCCGTGAATTTTTGCGGATGCCACGTGCTCTAGACTTTTCGCAGGGATCCGGTGGAGTCGCCGAAGCGTTTTTCGTTCACTCCGAATTCCTCCAGCATGCGCAAATAAAGATTTGAGAGCGGCACATTTTCGCCAAGATCGACGTGGCGGTTAGGCTTGAAAGCTCCGCCGCCGTGGCCGGCGAGGAGGATGGGGAGATCGTCGTGGTTGTGACGGTTGCCATCGGAAATGCAACCGCCGTAGACGATCATGGAGTTGTGGAGCAGGGATTTGCCGTCCACATCTTCGGTAGTCTTGAGTTTTTCAAGAAAGTAGGCGAACTGCTCAAGGTAGAAGGTATCGATTTTCGCGAGTTTTGCTAGGTTATCCTTATTTCCTTGGTGGTGAGAGATACTGTGATGGCCTTCGTTGACCCCGATCTCTGAGAAGGAACGGTTCGAGCCGTCATGAGCCATCAGGAAGCTGGAAACGCGGGTGGTGTCGGTTTTAAAAGCGAGCACCATCATGTCGAACATGAGGCGCAGGTGATCTTGGAAAGAATCGGGTTGGGCTGTAGGGGCTGCCACGCCGGGATCGGCCGGGATGCCGATGGCCTCGGCTTTCTCGATCTGTTTTTCGATCTCGCGGACGCCGGTGAGGTATTCGTCGAGCTTCCGGCGGTCCGTGCGCCCGAGGTGGCGGTGCAGGGCTTTTGCATCGCTCGCGATGAAATCTAGGACAGACTTTTTGGAAGCGAGGCGTTGGCCGAGAGATTTTGAGCGCTCGCTGTCGGAACCCGAACCGAACAGGCGTTCGAAAACCGCGCGAGGATTGGATTCCGGGGTCATTGGCTGATTTTCGGAGCGCCAGGAAAGGTTGAATTGGTAGGCGCAGGAGTAACCGGAATCGCAGTTGCCCGATTTCCGAACGCCATCGGTGGACAGCTCTAGCGAGGGTAGGCGGGTGTGGGCGGCAACAGCGTTCGCGGCCACCTGATCGGCAGAGATACCAAGTTGGATATCGGAGCCGGAGGTTTTGCGCGGGCGGGCACTAGTAAGGAAAGCAGCAGTGCCCCGTGCGTGGTCGCCCGGGCCGTCGCCGCCCGCTGTGGCGTTTTTTTGCTCAAAGCCGGTGAAGATCTGGAAATCCTCTCGGTGTTTCTCCATCGCCGCGAAGGAGGAGCCCATCTTGTAGGAAGAAGCGGTTCCGCTCGGGCGCCAATGGTCGAGGTTGACGCCGTTGGGTATGTAGAGGTAGGCCATCCGCAGCGGCGCGCCGCTGGCCGTGGTGCCGACCGCCCGTGCTGCCGCCGAGGCCGCCATCAGCGGGCGAAAGGATTCGAACGCAGGCAGAGATAGCGTGGCTCCGAATCCCCGGAGAAAACCACGGCGGGAAATTTGCGATTTTTCCATTTGAAGATAGATACTCGCAACAGCCGACATGTCTATCTGTGAATTTGTCGGTCTCGGCCCCCGTGGTTTGACCCGCTTTGTTAGATCGCGTAATAAAAGCCCGTGCCAACTTAGCCTTATATCGTTAAAGCGGCGAGCTCTGCCTCTAGCCACGTGAAGATTGATTTTAACCTAAAATCCGCCACGGCAGGGCCCGAGTGAGGATTTATTCGGTGGGCGGGCGTGCGATGATCGTGGCGTCGCCTTCCTTTTTCAAGGGGGCTGTGGAGCGGAGCTGTGCGTCGTCGGGAAGCGTAAGCATGTCAGGCAGGCGCAGACCGTCATCGGCGATTGCGGGTTTTTCCGGTGCAACGGGAGCGATGACGACCGGCTTTGTCGGATCCTCTGCAATCACGCTAGCCTTCGGTGGCACGCAGGATGCGAGGGCACATACGCCTAGCAGGATGATGGGTTTTTTCACGGGCCGTGCTTAGCGCGATTCGATGGGCGGAACCGGGCTGAGTGTTTTCGGGCCGGTGTAGAGAGTGAGCGGACGGTAAAGGCGGTTATTGCGGAGCTGTTCGAGGACGTGTGCCGTCCACCCGGAGGTGCGGGAGATCGCGAAGATTGGGGTGAAAAGATCGGTGGGTATGCCGAGCGAGTAATACACCGTGGCGGAGTAGAAATCGACGTTCGCCTCGAGGCCTTTGCGCTCGCGCATGATCTCTGCGATACGCTCGGACATCTTGAGCCATTTCGGCTCGCCGAGTTCTTCGGTAAGTTTGGCGGCGAGTCTGCGGAGGTGTGGGGCGCGGGGATCGAGCACCTTGTAAACGCGGTGGCCGATGCCCATGATCTTCTCTTTCCGCTCCAGCTTGCCTTCCACCCATGCGTCCACTTTATCTAGTTCGCCGATATCTTGGAGCATGTGGATCACGCCTTCGTTCGCGCCGCCGTGAAGGGGACCTTTAAGGGTGCCGATGGCGGCGGTGACTGCGGAATACATATCCGACAAGGTTGCGACGGTGACGCGGGCAGAGAAGGTGGAGGCGTTCATGCCGTGATCCGCGTGGAGGATGAGCGCGACATCCAGCACGCGGGCGGCGGTGTCGGTGGGGACTTCGCCGGTGATAAGGTAGAGAAAATGTTGTGCCTCGGTGAGATCCTCGCGGATGGGCGGGAGCTCGAGGTCGTTGCGGAAGCGGTGGAAGGCGGCGACGATGGTAGCGGACTTCGCGCAGAGCGAGAGCGCGATTGCGGCGTTGGCAGCGATATCTGGCTCACCGATTTTCGCGCGGTGGTCATACATGCCGAGCATGGATACGGCGGTGCGGAGGACGTCCATCGGGGAGCCATCTTTGGGCGCGTGTTTCAGGAACTCGATTACCGGTGTGGGCAGCGTGCGCTCGGAGCGGAGTTCTTTTTCGAAAGCGTGCAGCTCGTCCTTGTTCGGCAGGCGGTTGTGGTGGAGAAGGAAAACGATTTCCTCGTAACAGCAATGAGTGACGAGATCATCAATGTGGTAACCAACGTAGCTGAGTTCGCCGACATCGCCGATGACGTTGCTGAGGGAGGATTCGTTGGCGATGACCCCTTCGAGGCCGCGTGCATATTCTGACATGATCGTGTAAAGAGGGTGGTTGGCTCGGGCTGGGAGCAAGAAAGCGGTTTGCGTGACCGGGCGCAAGGGAGAAAGGGTTGGTGAAGGCGATGAGTCTAAGTCCGTCATTGGCTATCAGCGCCCGTTGATGGCCTTGATAGCGCGCTCCGCGAGCACTCGTATCTCTGGGTCCGGCGACTCTGTGAGCTGCCCGAGAGGGGGGAGGCTGGAAGGAGTGCCCACCTGCTCGAGCAGCTTGATCGCTGAGCGGCGCAAAGGAGCTTTTTCAGAGTTGAGATGATCTAGGACTTTCGGTTCTATCACGGAACCACACTTGGCATAATGGCGTTCCCAGATCGACGGATCGGCCAGCCAAAGCGTGTGCAAGGAGGGGATAGCCGCCGGATTGTTTCCTTTCAACAAAAGGAGCACGAGGTTTTCGGAAACCGGCTCGTCGGCAGCGATCTGTCCTTGGAGTGCTTTCAGAGAGGCCTCCCCCGCTAGGTCAGGATCTTGAAGCCAGACGAGCAGGGCCTTCGAGAGTTCATCGTGGAAATTGATCCCCGGCTTATCCATGAGTTTGAGGAGCAGGCCGCTGATATCGTTGCGGTAGATGGAGGGTTCGGCGGTGGCCAAGCGTTCGACAGCCCGTTTGACGCGCCCCATGTCGAGGCTGCCAAGTTCTCTTTGGTTTAACGTGTAGAATTCGGGATCTTTCTGGTTGTTTATCTTATCCGCCGCGCTGTCGAGGAACTGTTCGTTATCCACGCTGACCACGATGAGCCCGATCTCTGGATGAATTTCTTTTGTAGTGCCGAGACGCGCGGCTATCACTGCGACCTCTGTGAGGCTTAGAGAAATATCCGTCAGCACCATCAGATAATTGCCGTTGTCGCGCGGGTAAGGGTGGGATGAGGAACCAGCCAGCGTTTCACGGATTAGAAAGTCCCTCACCGTGTAGATGTTCCGTTGTAGAATGTCGGTGAGGAAAATTCCGTAAGCGTTTTTGTCGCTGCCTGAGCTTTTCAGGCGCTTCTGTTCGACCTCGAGCGGATTTGTCGAGAATTGATCTCTCAGAGCGGCGAGCGGTCCATCCGGTTTCTCGGCGGAGAAAATCGGGTCTGTTGGGTTGATGTCAGCGGGCGATTTAATGGGAACGGCGAGTGTCGTCTCCGGACCTTCTACAAAAAAAGGCACAGTTAGCATACCGGCCGCCAAAAGGACGCCAACTCCTCCGGCTTTTATTCGCGCCCTAGGATTCGCGTTGATTAACAGTGATATGCCCAGAGCAGAAATGAACCCCCCCAAGATAAGTTTGTTTTCGAGCGGCATGGCACTCATCGTTCCGCCCGACCCACTGGCGAAGATAAACATAAGAGTGATGACGACCATTACCCCGACTCCGATGACGGCACCGATGATTCGTTGAGGGGAAGTGGGTTCAAGTTGTTCATGGTGGTCGAAATCCGCGTAGCGTATTGACTGAAAACCTTCTGGCGCGGCTGTGGAAAGAGGAACTCTTTGAAAACGAGTAAGTTCTGGCGCCTGCCGTTCTCCTGGATAGAATTTTTTGGAACGTAGGATCACGTCTTCGTTGATGCGGAAGCGTGAGTCGCAGGCGCCGCACTCGACTATCCGATCCCTCAGGTTACCGTCCACCAAAAAACGCTGGCGGCAGGAGGGGCAGCGAATGCTTAGGGTTTCGGTTGAGTCGGTTGCGTCAGGCATGTGATGAAGCTTACCATGAGTCGAAGGCATGCACATTGCAACCCTGGACAGGAAGCGCCCCTATTTATTCGATCTTGGATTCACCGGCCGCCATCCCCGCATCTTCGCTCACCAAGACGGAGCCGGACTTGCGCCAAAGACCGCGCCTGAAAATTCGCTCGTCACACAGGGATGCAAAGGTAGAAACTTGTCCAGTGATTCACCCCACCGCCATCATTTCACCGAAAGCTGAACTCGGCAGGAACGTCCGCGTCGGCCCCTACTGCGTCATCGGTGCGAATGTCACCCTCGGTAACGACTGCGTGCTCCAGTCGCACGTGGTGATCGAAGGCACATCCACTTTTGGGAAAGGCAACGAGTTTTTCCCCTTCGCGGTGGTTGGCGGGAAAACCCAGGATTTAAAATACAACGGTGAGCCGACGGCATTGCAAGTAGGAGATCACAATGTCTTCCGTGAGAATTGCACGATCCACCGCGGCACCCATGAGGAGCTGCCCACCCGCATCGGCTCGCACAACCTTTTCCTGTGCTATTCCCACGTCGCCCACGATTGCCAACTCGGCGATCACATCATCCTTTCCAACAACGGCAGCCTCGCAGGTCACTGTATCGTCGGGGACTATGCCATTGTCTCCGGTCTCGCCGCCGCCCATCAGTTCTGCCGCATTGGGAAACACTCCATTGTGGGCGGGCTCTCGAAGATTGTTCAGGACGTGCCGCCGTTCATGATCATCGATGGTAACCCCGCCTCCACCCGCGGGCTCAACCTCATCGGCTTACAGCGCCGTGGCTTTTCAGAAGACGACATCCGCGACCTTAAATCTGCCTACAAGCGCTTGTTTCTAAAAAAGGAGATCTCCCTGGCCAATGGCGTGAGTTCACTGAAAGCCACCGCGGCCGCCTCCAATCCCCACGTTGAGCACCTCATCCATTTTTTGGAAGAGACCCAGCGTGGCATCACAAGATGAGCGGAAAACTTACGAACTGTGTGGTTTTTCAATGGCGGGCTGGCACGGGTGCGTCCTAGTTTCTCATCATGACATGGGTGTTCCGGTTGGCATATGGGACGGTGACAGGCGAATCGCTGTGGTTGGAGATGGAAACGAGCTCCGGAGCCGCGGTGGAAAGGCAGACGGTTCCCATGCGGTGGGTGGATGCGGGGCATTGGGAGGTGGAGATTGATACGTTAGTAAAAGGGAATTTCAGCTTGGGTTATTCGTATCTGTATCGGCGCGACAGTATCACATTGCGGGAACCGGTGAGGCGGGAATGGGCTTGGCAGGACGGGTTGCCTCTGCCGTCCCACATTTTTTTTCAAGACGACTGGCGCTCTTCGGGAGCGGTAGACCGGGTTTATGAGGCGAAGGTTTTCAAGGTCGTGGGCGGCGGCGCGAGGGAGTTGGGGAATTTCGGTTACGGGCGGAAAAACCACGAGTTCCACCTACAGATGGCGCTGTTGCCAGAGGGGCTGGTGCCTTGCGTGATCGGGAGCGCGAAGGCGCTGGGAGCGTGGGGATACGCCCGCGCGGTGCCGATGGTGGAGGTATCGGAAAATTTGTGGAAGGTCGCTGTGGATTTGCCGACAGGGGAGCGGGTGGAATACAAGTACGGGCTTCATAGTAGATTAGATGACTCTGCGGTGAAGCTGGAAGACGGCGCGAACCGCGTTTTAGAGCCGCGCGAAGCGGCGGATCACGTGGTCGTTTCTGATGAGAATTTCCGGCGCAGCGCGGATTTGCGTTTCCGCGGCGCGGGTGTGGCGATCCCGGTTTTTTCCCTCCGCAGCAAAGCGGGCTGCGGGGTCGGCGAGTTCGCGGATCTCAAGGCGATGGGCGATTGGGCCGTCTCCGTGGGTTTGAAAATGCTTCAGATCCTGCCGATCAACGATACGACCTCCTCGCGCACGTGGACGGACAGCTATCCGTATTCCGCGATCAGCGTTTTCGCCCTGCATCCGCTTTACCTGCGGCTTGATGCCCTAAGCCATCCCCCAGTGAATGCGGCCGCGCTTGCCATAGAAAAGAAACGCCTCAATGCGCTTAAAAATGTCGATTACGAGGCCGTGATGGCGGTGAAATGGCGGGTGACACGGGAAATTTTCGACAAGCATCACAGCGCGATCCTCCGCAACAAGGCATTCCTCGGTTTCCTAGAACGCAACCGCGACTGGGTGCTCGATTACGCGTTGTTTTCCGTGAAACGCGACGAGCACGGCACCGCCGATTTCTCGAAATGGGGCGGGTGGGCTGCTTACAATCCGAAGCAAGCGGAGTCCCTCGCGATCAGCACCGAGGCGATGTATTTCATCTGGCTTCAATACGAGCTCGACCGCCAACTCACGGACGCGGTAGCGCACCTGCGCTCGATCGGCGTTGCGCTCAAGGGCGATCTGCCCATCGGTGTGGATCGTGATTCGGTGGACGCGTGGGTTTCACCGCACCTTTTCAAGATGAACGCGCAGGCCGGCGCGCCGCCCGATCCCTTCGCTGTAAAGGGGCAGAACTGGGGCTTCCCGACTTATCATTGGGACGAAATGAAAAAGGACGGCTACGCGTGGTGGTGCGCCCGCTTCGCGAAACTCAGCCGTTACTTCGACGCCTACCGCATCGATCACATCCTCGGGTTTTTTCGTATCTGGCAAATACCACAGGAGCACATCGAGGGCATCATGGGCTGGTTCGATCCCGCGTTGCCGATCTGTGTGGAGGAATTTGCCGAGCGCGGCATCCACTTCGACCGCGAGCGGTTCTGCACACCTTACATCCACAGCGAAAATATTGACCTGCCAAATGAACTAGTAAGGAATTTTCTAATTGAAAAGGGAGCTGGCCGCTATGCCCTGAAGGTCGATTTTGACACGCAGCACAAGATTTCGGATCACTTCGCAAAACTCGGTGCTGCGGATTGTGCTCATCGGGAAATTTTAATGGATCTCTGCGCCGAGGTGTTGTTTTTGGAGTCCAGTGAGGGCGAATTTCACCCGCGCATGGCGATGGAGGACACTGCCTCGTTCAAAGCGCTCGACGGGGAAACGCAAGGCCGCCTGCGCGAGCTTTACGTGGATTATTTTTTCCGCCGTCAGGAGGGATTCTGGGAAGCGCAGGCCATGGAGAAACTCCCGGCGATGCGCGGCGCGAGTGACATGCTGCTTTGCGGCGAGGATCTCGGCATGGTGCCCGCCTGCGTGCCGGGGGTGATGAAAACACTTGGTATCCTTTCGTTGGAAATTCAGCGTTGGCCGAAGGATAGCAAGGCAGAGTTCGGACACCCCGCCGAGATGCCCTACATGAGCGTGGTCACCACCGGCACCCACGACATGTCCACCCTCCGCGGCTGGTGGCTTGAGGACGACAAGACGCGCGCACGCTACGCCTGGGAAATGCTCGGCAAGGCGTTTCCCGAGGACGATCTCAATGCGGAAACGGTCGGTCATATCCTCGCCCAGCACCTCCAATCCCCGGCGATGTGGGCCGTTTTTCCTTTCCAAGATCTCCTCGCCATGGATGGGGAATTACGCAGTGCGGACATCGAGAGCGAGCGCATCAACGTGCCCGCAATCATC
>CAMCXJ010000008.1 GCA_945883455.1 Prosthecobacter debontii | reverse complement strand
GGCGCGCGGAAGGCTTCGAAAACTGGCGCGAGGAGATCGGCGACGACTTCCGGAATTACCTACACACCCTGATGAAACGCGGGCTGAAGCGCACGACGATACGCCTACGGTTCGCGGCACTGCGGTCGTTTTACAGATACCTTGTGCTGAGAAGGGGGCTGGAAAAAAACCCGGTGGCCGAGGTGCGGATGCCGAAGCTGGAGCGTAGCCTGCCGGTAGTTTTGAGCGTCAAACAAATGGAGGAGTTGCTCGATGCGCCGCTGAAAGAGGACGTTTCCGCGAAAGGCCCGCCTTGGCTGAAATTTCGCGATGCTGCGATCCTGGAACTTTTTTACTCCTCCGGCCTGCGGATTTCCGAACTGCTGGGGCTGGATGTGAGGGATGTGGATTTCGTGGACGAGGTGGTCAGGGTGGCGGGCAAGGGCCGCAAGCACCGCATCGTGCCGGTCGGCGGCGCGGCGATGCGCGCGATACAAAGATACCGGCAGGAGGCGGTGGTGACGAACGGCCCGCTGTTCCGCAGCGTGCGTGGCACGCGGATCACCCAGCAGGCGGTGGATCTGATGCTGCGGAAATACCTCAAGCTGAGCGGTGTCCCCTTCGCTGCCAGCCCGCACAAGTTGCGGCACAGCTTCGCCACCCACATGCTTGACGCGGGCGCGGATTTGCGGAGCGTGCAGGAACTACTTGGCCATGCCTCGCTCTCTACCACCCAGATCTACACCCATGTGACCAAGGAACGATTGAAAACGGCCTATGATGACGCTCATCCCCGCGCGTAAAAAACTTTTCCGAAAAATGACGCTGCTCGCGAAGATACTTGGATTTTTCGGTCTCTCAAACTGCGCACTGCCACCCGCTCCCGGTGAGAATGCGAAGCTCGCTGCCCTAAGTGAAAAACAGGAAATCGCCGTGTTTTTCATCGGCAACAGCTACAGCTTCGGGGTGCCGAAACAGTTCCGAAAAATCGCTGAATCACGCGGTCGGAAATTACGCGTCGGGCACTCGACCTATGGTGGCTGGACGCTCGCGAAGCACGTGGAGCATTCGCCGACGTTGGAGAAACTGCGCAAGGGAAAATGGGACGTGGTGGTGATCCAGGAGCAGAGCCTGATTCCCGCGCGGGACGAAGGGCTACGGAGGATGACCATGGATCCCGCTGTCAGTTTTCTCGTCTCCGAAGCACGTGTGGCGGGAGCGGTGCCGCTGCTCTACCAGACATGGGGCAGGCGCGACGGCGATCCCGATTTTCCCGGTGATAACTTCATCCACATGAACTCTCGCGTCCGCAAAGGCTACCGCGCGGCCTCGGAAAACGCGGGCGGCGTGGCCATCGTCCCGGCAGGCGATGCGTGGGAGCGCGAGTTCATGGCGGGGCGGGGGAGCGACCTCTATGTCGATGACGGCAGCCATCCCAGTTCCTTCGGCAATGAGATCACCGCGCGTGAATTTTACCGCGTAATTTTTGGTGAGGATTAGCAGAAGTCTTGGGGAGCACACGCGCCCTCGCGTGTTGTTTCCGACGCCCTCGTCGGAAACCGCGTGGAATGGCTGGGACGGCCGGTCTTCGGCGAGGGCGCCAACGACAACACGCGAGGGCGCGTGTGCTCCCCCTGAGTGCTTCGCACCCTCCCGTAAAATTACAGTGCGTGCTGCAGGAGGAAGCTCTGCAGCGCGCAATAGAACTGCGAGCGGAGCAACGCTTCGTGCCGGACGGGCTGGTGGTTCGAGGGATCGGATTCTGGATCGGGGCCGAAACCGTATCTTTCCTCCAAGGCAAGCCGCGCCTGGTTGAGTGCGCTGTACCACGAGAAAGCATCCTCCCGCGTGATCCAGATCGGGCTTTCGCCGTCATTCGGGAAAGCGGCCGCCGTTTCGATCGCCGCTTGGATTTGGTTGAGGTCGTCGGCGAAGGATTCGCGTAGGTCGGGCACCACGAAATCCCGCCAGTCCTCCGCAACCCGTTCATCCGTGACCATACCGCCGAGGCGGGTGGCGAGATCGGTGTCATGGCTGTTCGCATCAATCAAGATCGCACGGAGGACATGCCAGTCCTCGGCGGTTTCGGGGTCGATGCGGAGGCCGCCCTCCAGCGTGGGGGCGACTTTCATTCGGCTTGTTCGAGGGAGGTTTTGAGTTGGTGGAACTGGAGCTGTTGGACGTAGAACTCCGCCTTCTCCAACTCGCCGGACCAGACAATCGAAAGCCCCTGCTGGTGGACTTGTAGCATCAGATGGGTGGCGAAGTTCTCATTGTAGCCGAAAATTTTCATCAGCACGTAGGTGACGTAGCCCATCAGGTTCACGGGATCGTCGTGGACGATGACGTTCCAGGGCGTCTGGGGGGAAACGCTGGTTTTCGTTTCCGTGAGCGTGGTGGTGTCCGGCATGGCTCAGGCGGTGGCGGTTTCCGGGGCTTCGATCCACTTTTCGTGCTCCTTGATCAGGTCGATCAGGCGCTCGACGGCCTCGGCCTCGGGGATGTTAAATTTCACGGCGGTCTTGCCGACATAGAGATTGATTTTGCCCGGTGCGCCGCCGACGTAGCCGAAATCCGCGTCGGCCATTTCCCCCGGACCGTTGACGATGCAGCCCATCACCGCAATGCGCACGCCCTTGAGGTGGCCGGTCGCCGCGCGGATTTTCTGGGTGGTGGATTGCAAGTTGAAAAGCGTCCGCCCGCAGGAGGGGCAGGCGACGTAATCGGTCTTGAAAATGCGCGCCCCGGCGGCCTGCAGGATGTTGTAGGCGAGGCGCAGGGATTGGCCGGGCGCGGTCTCGCCGCGGACAATCACTGCATCGCCGATGCCATCGCAGAGCAGCGAGCCGACGTTCCGCGAGGCTACCAGCAGGGCGTGGAGGAAATCGGTTTCACCAGTCGGCGGATGGAGCGTGTCCTTTAGCAGGATGGGATGCCGGGGATCCGCCTTGAAAGCCAGCATACGGAAGGCATGGATGGTTTCCATCGGCAGGCCGTCCGCCACGGTGATGAGCTGAGGCTCGGTGTTTGCGTTGAGTTCGGAAATGGCCGCGTCATCGCGCGGATCGATTTCCAGCACCCCGGATTTCTCGAAAATGATTTCCGGCTTGTAGTCGCCCATACCCGCGATCTTGTGGGCGATGGCGTTCCAGCGCTCCTGCGTGGTGAAGACCCGCAGCGGCTTGTCCCCGCCCAGCTCGTGACCCATGACGGTGAGAGGGGAACTACTACGTCTCTCGTAGGAGAAGGGGTCGTAGGTGGGTGGGACTGCAAGTCCCGTGGCTGGGACTTGCAGTCCCAGTCCGTCGTGGGGACTTGTAGTCCCCACAAAAACACTCCCCGTCCATTCCCCGGAAGCATTTCCTTTCTCCGGGTTCCGCAAAATATAACGCACCTGATGTTTCAAATCCCCCCCATCCCTAACAATATGGTCGAAATACTCCTCCTGCCAAAACGTCCCCGATTTCCCAAGGATGAGATTCGCCTCCTTCGCTGTGTGCGTTTTCCAAGATTGGAGAATCCTCTCTAGCTCATGCCCATGATGCGGTGTGAGCAGAACGTGCACATGGTTCGGCATCACCGACCAGGCGAGCAGATCGTATCGTTGTCCGTCGAAAAATTTCAGGGCGTTGCAAACGATTTCAGCGAGGCGTGGATCGGAAAGCGGTTGCGGCCCGGCCGCAGCATGCAGCGCGGGTTCGATGATCGTTTCTGTGAGTGACTGGAGTTCCGCTCGCAGCGGCATCAGCTCTGGAGTGGCGTCGCGGGAGCCAGCGGACTTCAGCGCTATGGCGATGCGCTCTGTTAGGATCTGCCGCTTGGCTTTGTAATCCTCGATAACCCTGTAGGGAAGCGAGTCTTTGGTGCGGAAGGTTACGGCGTAGGTCGCGCCGGGGATTCTCCAGTGAGGAAGCTGGGTGGAGGTTTTTATTTCGAGCTTTGACCAGTCGGGGCGGATCGATTGAGCCAACTGATGGATGTCGGGACAGGATGTCCCGACGACGGACTGGGACTGCAAGTCCCAGCCACTATCGCGGCTTTGCAGCTCGACCATGGCTCTCGCCACGGGAATTTCATGGATCGCGTCCTCGGTGAGGGATACGCGCACCGTGTCGCCAATGCCGTCGGCAAGCAGCGATCCGATGCCGATGGCGGATTTGATGCGGCCGTCCTCGCCGTCGCCGGCTTCGGTGACGCCGAGGTGGATGGGATAATTCCAGTCCGCGCCCTCGGCATCGAGGCGGGCGACGAGCAGGCGGTAGGCCTCGATCATGACCTTCGGGTTCGAGGCTTTCATCGAGAACACGAAATTATGGTAGCCGTTGTCGCGGGCGATGCGGGCGAACTCCAGCGCGCTCTCGCACATGCCGAGTGGGGAATCGCCGTAGCGGTTCATGATCCGGTCGGAAAGGGAGCCGTGGTTCGTGCCGATCCGCATCGCGCGGCCGAGATCCTTGCAAAGCAGGACGAGCGGTGTGAACTGCTCGCGTATCCTTTCCAACTCCGCCTCGTATTGGTCGTCAGAGTATTCGCGGATCTCGAATTTCTTCTTGTCGGCATAGTTGCCGGGGTTCACGCGGATTTTCTCCACCCATTTCGCGGCCTCCATGGCAGCGTCGGGTTTGAAATGGATGTCGGCGACCAGCGGCACCTTGCAACCGGCGGCGCGTGCTTCGCGGGCGATGTTCTCAAGGTTGGCGGCATAAACTTTCGTCTGTGCCGTAATCCGCACGATCTCACAACCCGCCTCCGCCAGATCTAGCACCTCGCGGACGCAGGCCGGCGTATCGCGGGTGTCGGAGGTGATCATCGACTGCACGCGGATAGGGTTTTTCCCGCCGACTCCGACATTTCCGACCATCACTTCACGCGTCAGCCTACGGGAAAATCGGAGGAGATCGGGGCAGTATGAGAGGGCGGGGTGTTCGCTCATGGGCAGCCACAGCCTAGGCATGAAATTTACCGTGGGCAATGGCGGGATGCGGTGCGATGCTGCGGCCATGAAAATTAGGCTAAGGTGGGCTCGCGAGATGGCCCTTATCGCAGGGATGCTGGTCGCTACGGGCGAGAGCAGTCTCGCCGGGGATTTCATCCGCATCCGTGAGGACGACCAAGCCACGCGCCTGCAGACCGCCTATTTCGGATATGAAAAGGACGGGGTGCGCGTCGATCTGATCGGCGCAATCCACATCGCTGACAAGCGCTACTACGAATTTCTCAACAAGAGCTTCGAGGGCTACGACGCGCTGCTTTTCGAGATGGTGGGCGGAGAAAAACTGGGCGGAGGAGAGAAAGAGCCAGAGCCGGAACAAGAACCGGCGGAAAACAAGCTGGCCGCCTTGCTCACCGTTTATGAAACCATGGAGAAATCTCTAGGACTCAGCGGGCAGGGCGCGGTGATCGACTACACGGCGGAGAATTTCGTTCATGCAGATCTCACGATGAAGGAATTCGATGCCTTGCAGAAGGAGCGTGGCGAGTCGCTGCTCGGTTTCATGATCCAGTCCGCGCTCACTGCCGAGAGGCCCGCCCGTGAGCCGAACAGCATCAACCTCATGCGAGGCATGCTCGGTGGAAAGCCGGAACTAGTTAAGATGGAGCTCATGCACTCGATGGCGGACGCCGATAAGCAGCTCGACTCCCTCGACGGCGAGAACGTGATCATCGGCGACCGCAACGCCCGTTGCATCGAGGTGCTCAACCGAGAAATCGCGGCCGGGAAAAAGAAGCTCGGCATCTTCTACGGTGCCGCCCATTTCCCTGACATGGAGCGGCGGCTGATGGAGAAAGGCTTCACCCGCGTATCCCAAAAATGGGCCACCGCATGGAGGGTCGCGAAGCAGTAGAATCGTGGCTGGGACTTGTAGTCCCAGTCCGTCGTGGGGACTTGTAGTCCCCACATTTCCGTTACTGGTTCGAGCGCGACGCCAAAACCTTCACCACTACACACATCCCCACTGCCGCGATCAACGTCGCGAAAACCGCCGCCAGACCGCCCGCCATCAGCGAGTAGGAAAGCGCCGCGAAAACCGCCGCCAATCCTGCGAGTGGAAGTTGCGAATGGACATGCGCCGTCGTCCCGCAGCCGGATGCGATCGCGCTGACAATGGTGGTGTCGGAAAACGGGCTGCAATGATCCCCGAACGTCGCGCCTCCGAAGACCGCCCCGATCACCGCCGCAGTCAGAGGAATTATTTCCCCGACCGGCATCCCCGCCGAGGCCGCCGCCGCCAAGGTCGCTGGCAGTGCCAGTGGCATCAGCAGGCCCATCGTGCCCCAGGAGGAGCCGGTCGTGAAAGACATCAGCAAGCCCGCCACGAACACGGCCAGCGGCAGCCATTCCACGCGGAAACCGGTCGAAAGCAGTTTCGCCAACTGCTCCCCCGCACCGAGATCCGTAAACACATTTCCCAAGGCCCATGCGAACACCAAGATGACTAGCGTGGGCAACAGGCTGGCCGCCCCATGATACGCGGCCTCGTTGGCAGCAACGCTCCGCCCTTTCGGATACATCCCCCACGCCACCGCAAGTCCGAGCAGGCTCCCCGCGACCAGCGCATACGGCCCTGCATCGCCGCCGAACGCATTTTGCCATCCGGCCACGGAAAGCACATCCGGGATCGGATCGGAGAGCAGTGGAAAGGCCGCGAAAATCCCCACCACCAGTGCCACGAGCGGGAGGATCACTCTCACCGGTGCGGTCGCGTTTCCGCTTATGCCATCATCGTCCTCCGGTTCCCTCGGCAGATACCGGCTCATCGCGCGTGGCTGGTAGTTCAGGAAAATCGCCAGCGGCACCAGAAGCAGCGTGAGCAGGCAATACGGGTTCGCGGGGATCGATTGAAAAAACAGCGAATACGGCTCCACCGCGAACGGCGCGTCTTTCAGTCCGTCGCCTATCAGGCTGAGTTGCGTCGCGATCCAGGTCGAAACGAACGCCACGCAGGCCACCGGCGAGGACGTGGAATCCACTACCCACGCCAGCCTTTCCCGCGAAACTCCCGTCTTGTCAGCTAGAGGGCGGGCGATGCGCCCCACGAGCAGGCTGTTGGCTAGGCCGTCGAAAAAGCACAGTAACCCGATGATATACACTCCGCCGAGAAAGCGCCGCTTTGGATCTTGCGTCTCCGCCACAAGACGGGTCAGAAGCGACTCGAACCCACCCGATTTTTCGAGTAACCCGGCATAGGCACCGAGGATTAGGGTGAAAACGATGGCTCCCACATGCCACGATCCATCAAGCGCGGGGAAAAGGTAATCCGCAAACACCGCCCGCAGCGCCCCCGCCGGATCGCCATGATGTATCAGCAAAGCCCCCGCCACCAACCCACCCGCGAGCCCCAGCGCCGCCTGCTTCGTCAGAATAATTAATAAAATCGCGCAAACCGCCGGCCACAGCGCCATCAGCGCGGCGGGCGGTGTAAACATCGGCAACGCGAGACTCAAACCCAGCAGGACAACAGAGATGGCGACCTTCTTCATTTTTTTAACTGCTCGGAGAATCACCGCTTTCCTCCTCCTACGCTAGCGGGAATCGCAACCCAAATTCTTCGCGGTTGAATTCTCGCCCCGGAACGTTTCCTCTCCGTTCGTGAAACTCATCCTGATTGCCATCGCCATCGGCCTCGTCGCCGGGCTTCTCGGAGCACTTTGCGGTGTCGGCGGCGGCATCGTCATGGTGCCTGCCTTCGTTGCTCTGCTTGGCTTCGGGCAGAAAGAAGCCGTAGCGACCTCGCTGGCGGTTGTCATCATCACCGCCCTAGCCGCCACCGCCAACAATGCCCGCGCGGGCAATCTGATCGATTGGAAAATCGTCGCCGCCGTCGGCCTCGCCTCTGCCCTCACCGCATGGTTCGGCAGCGACCTCATGCGCTCCCTTTCCAATCAAACCCTCACCCGAACCTTCGGCGTCGTCCTCGTTTTGATGGGCGCGAGGATGCTGTTCAAGGGGTGAGTGGGGTCGCGATTGTTTTTCATCCGGTAGGGCGGATCCGGCCCGGTCGGCCCACTTCCAAAATCTAACGGCCAGCTGCCTCTGGCGGGAGTGAAATCCCGAAGCAAATGACCGACTCACCGCGGTTTCACTTCCATTACGGGGGTTACGCCTCCTCCGTGTTTTGATCAGGGCCGACCGAGCCGGATCAGCCCTACCTGCATGCAAGACCCTTGCAGTGCGATATCGCCGCCAGCACCCGCGCCACCTCCAGTTCCCTCTGGCACCTGCCATCGAGCAAACATTTCGCCGAAAGACACGGCGCACATTCCACATGCCGCTTCACCACCTTGTGCCGCTTCCCGAGCGGGCGCTTCCATACCGCATCGTTGGGACCGAAAAGCGTGACACATCGCGATCCGGCGTGCGCGGCGAGGTGCGGGAGCGAGCCATCGGCCGCCACAGTAATTTCATATCGAGCCAGCAAAGGCAGCGCGCCTGCGAAAGGTGCGATTTGGATAACTTGCGTCTCTCCACCCAGCTTCTCCGCCAAGATTTTCCCTAACCCCCGCCCGCCGTTCACGCCCACCACCGTGACCCGCCGCCCTTCCGCGTGCAGTGCCTCACCGACTTCCTGCCAGCGATCCAAAATCCACTCATGGCTCACGCCGAAATCCGAATCCGGGCATAGCAGCACTGTCCCGCGCTCCGGCGTGATATCGAGATCGGCGGGCGCGAAAAACTCCGGCCTATCCACCGCCACGCCGACCCGCTCGCATGTTTGCAGATAAAGCTGCACCCGGTGCTCCGTTGCACCCTCCGCCACATCCAGCGGATGCGTCAGCAGCTTCCCCGGCACCATCTTCTCTGGCCCTAGCCGCTTCGCGATCTTCGCTTTTGCAAAGGCCTTCGCCGCGATCCCGTCCTCCCAAACCAAACAAGCTTCCCATTTTTCCCGCAGCTCCCCGGCGAGCTTCCCCGCCCCGGTCTTTTCCGAAAAGATAATCTGCGGCAGCCCGCTCACCGTCCTCCAAAAATCCGACTGCTCCTCCCGCAACACCAACCCGCCAAGCAAACCCGAATTCTCCAGCGCACGAACCGCTGGCACGGCGAAACACGCCTCATCCCAACGCTCCGGCAAGCCGAGCAGCATACCTTTCCCCGCGCTCATCGGTGGCTGGGACTTGCAGTCCCAGTCCGTCGTGGGGACATCCTGTCCCCACTCACGTAGCAGCGCAGCGCGGCTCTCCATCCGTGTTCATCCGTGTCCATTTGACAGGGGAGTGGGTAGTCTTTGTGCCTGTCCATCTCGCTTCGCTCGGTTGTGGTTAAAAATTTCTGATCTTATTTCTTCGTCCCCTTCGCATCCAGATTCGCCGCCATGTCTTCCGCTGTCACGGTGGATGCCACTCCGCCTTCTGGCACCTCGATCTTGGTGATCCACAGCATCGCGTTGAGCACGATTTTCCGGAAATTCGCATCCTCCCAGTTCTTGTGGAAATGTCCGCCGGTGAAGCCCACCCCGCGCCCGCCGTCTGCGCGTTCGGTGCACCACATCATCGTCTCGGGCTCGCCTTTCCGCGCCTGAATGTGCGGGTAGGGCCCCTTCGGATACACATACGGGCCGTCGCGCGTCTCATCGCTCGGCGTCGCCACCAGCAGCGGCAGGATGCCTTTTTCCCCCTCCGGGAAACGGATCGAGAAATACCATTCGTCCTCGATCTTGAACGGCTTGATCCCGCGCGCCACCGGATGTTCGGGAAATTTTTCGTAATCCGCTGTCCAGATCGGGTTGGCGGAGAAGCCGGTCTCATACGCGCCGCCGATCCATTTTCGGAACCGGTCGCCGCTGCCGTCCTCTTTCCCACACTCCACGGCGTAATGCATCATCATGATTCCCGCGCCGCGATCCGCCAGCTTCTGCATCAGTTCCGGGCGGTTGCCCTGCAGCGCCGGATGACCGTCGCCTCCGTCCGCATAAATCACCACGGCATCCGCCGTTTCCAGCACTGCATCGTCGCTCACCCAATGGTTCGCGTGCACCTCCACTTCCAGCCCCTTCACTCCGGAAAGGCATTTCTTGAAAAGCAGGCAGCCCGCATGGAACTCATGCAGCCCCGGCCCGTGGCTCGCCCGGCCCGCGATCAGGATGAGCTTCTTCGGCTTGTCTGGCGACGGCTTTTCCTCCGCACCCATCGCCGCCATCGGCAGCGCCGCCGCCATTCCCATCAGCACCCCTATCCATCGTTTCGCTCCTATGGCTCTCATTTCCATCAATCCACCACCAACCACCCCACCCCGCAACCCTTTTCGTGGTAGGGACTTGCAGTCCCAGCCTGCCCGTCATGGCTGCGGCGAAGGTGGGTTCGTCGCTTGGACTTGTGGTCCCCACAAATCCTCCTCTTCCTTGAAGTTTAAAGTTTAAAGTTTAAAGTTTGAAATTTAAAACCCCCGCATGTCCCACACCAACACCCCCATCCTCATCGGCGGCTCCATCGCCATCGACCACATCAAAACTCCCACCGCAGAAGGGAAAAACCTGCTCGGCGGCTCCGCCTCGTTTACCGGTTTCGCCGCTTCCTATTTCACTTCCCCCATCCATCTCGTCGGCATCATCGGCAAGGATTTCCCCCAGGAGCACCTCGATCTCTTCGCCTCGCGCGGCATTTCCACCGCCGGCCTCGAACGCTCGGAAGGCGATACCTTCTCATGGACCGGTTCCTACCACGAAAACATGAACACCCGCGACACCCTCGCCGTCGCCATCAACGTCCTCGAGGACTGGACTCCCAAAGTTCCCGCCGCCGCCGCGTCCGCACCCATCGTCGTTCTCGCCAACATGCACCCCGTCAACCAGCTCCAGATGATGGATCAGCTCACGGCGGAGAAACCCTTCATCGCCGCAGACACCATGGATCTCTGGATCACCATCGCCAACGACGACCTCCACAAGGTGCTCCGCCGCATCGACCTCCTAGTCATCAACGAATCCGAAGCCCGCGAGTTCTGCGAAACCTCTAACCTCATCGTCGCCGGCCAGCGCCTGCTGGAAAAGGGGCCGCGCCACGTCATCATCAAGCTCGGTGAGTTCGGAGCGATTTTGTTCTCGAATGAAAAGCATCTCACTAATCCCGCCCTCCCCGGATCCCACCTTCCCTCCCTCCCGGGCGTTGCCCTCTTCCGCTGCGCCGCCTTCCCGCTCACCGAGGTCGCCGACCCCACCGGCGCCGGCGATTCCTTCCTCGGTGCCCTCGCCGGACACCTCGCCTCTACCGGCAAAGCGGAATTCTCCTTCGACGACATCCGCAGCGCTATCGCCTACGGCTCCGTCGTTGCCTCCTTCACCTGCGAGGCCTTCTCCGCCAACCGCCTCGCCCACCTCACCCGCCAGGAAATCGAGGCCCGCCTCACCCTCCTCAAAAACCTCACCCACTGGCCCGCCTAAGCGAATGCTGGAGAGCCGCGCCTCCGGCCGGCTTCTTACAGAAAGCCTACGGAGAGCCCTTCCCCGCAAAACCATAAACCATCCATCACCCCTTGGAAAACTCCTCCGCCAGCTCCCCCAAAAATCCTCCCCAACCGGCTTTTCTCCTTGCCTTCAAGCCCCCGAACGTCTTTTGTGCCTCCGATTCAAGAGGGTTTTAGGTGACAAACATGTCACCCCCTCCAACCCGAAAACCCTAGACTACCCGCCCACAACCCACTACCACTTGCCCGCCATGAAAACACTAATCCCTCTAACCGCACTGGCCGCGCTCGTCGCCTCCAGCACATCCTTCGCCCAGACTCCGGCTTTCTCAAAGCCTAGTGGGTATGTGACTCAGACAATCGTTCAGGGTTTCAACCCTGTTGGTTTTACTCTTCAATTACCACCCACAGCCAGCGGATCTTTTACCGACGTCAGTGCTACCACTGTATCAGACTCGACAAAAGATTTCTCAACACTCTTAAGCCCTGGTGCCCTCTACATCCTCGAAATAGGTAGCGGTACGGCGTCCAACCAAATTATTGAAGTAGGATCGGGCGCAGGTTCTAACCTGAACACAACCGGTGATCTGCAGACAGCAGGCGCTACAATAGGTGATTCTTACGTTCTAAGAAAAGCTGCAACACTTGAAGAAATTTTTGGCACGACTAACTCAGTCCTGACAAAAAATAATTCTGTTAATAATGCTGACGTTGTTTGGGTACCTGATGGACTCGGGGCATACACGCGTTATTTCCAAAACGGCGCCGGCGCTTGGAGAAATGCAACAACACCCGCTCTAGCACCTAACACTCCAATCGTCTACGTGGATGCCGTGTTTATTCAACGTAAATCATCTACATCTGTTGACCTAACATTAACAGGTCAAGTTAAGACTACCGCTAGTAAAACCGCTATTGTTCAAGGTTTTAATTTCGTTTCTACAATCTATCCTTCTGGCGCCACGCTTCAAAATTCTGGATTATCGGATACTCTCGCAAGAAATAATTCCGTTAATAGTGCTGACGTTGTATGGGTACCCAACGGTTCTGGTGGTTATACTCGTTATTTTGTCAATGGGGCTGGAGCATGGAGAAACGCTACAACTCCTGGCCTAGCAGCAGATCCCACACCCATTACATCAGCCATCTTTATTCAACGAAAAGTAGGTTCTTCCAGCATTAACTTAACACCACCACCATCTTATTCGAATCTGTAAAACACCAAACTAAATATATATAATATTAAAAAGTAAAAAATATAACCACTATGAAACTTATTTCAAAAATCATTGTAATTAGTAGTTTAGCATATACGGCAAACGCAGCAATCGTCCAAGTATCTTCCGTTCCTAACCTCAACGGCGGATCTGGAGATTATTTAGTGGTAGACTCCACTGGCGCTTTGTTAACTTCAGGTTTCGCTGGCACAGGTGGCTTCTCCGTAAGCGACGTCACGGTGTCGTCTCTAGTCTCAAACAACGATTACTCGGGTTTGATCGCTGCATTTACACCGTTTGTAGGAACAGATGATTTTATTCTCGGTACATCTGCTGTCTTGGGTGTTGTTCCTGGCGCTTTCACTATTTCGGTAGATCCTTTCAACCCTACATCCTTCATCGGTCAATCTATTTATACTTTCATTGGTAACGGGGCAACCTTGGGTTCTAGCACAGAATATGCTCTTTTCTTACACAGCGAAACCTTTACGGCAGATCCTGCTGCACCAGCATTACCGAACGAATACTACATGGACCTCGCTAACGGCACGTCGTCTATTGGTATATTCGGAACTAAAAATAATGTTACAGATGAAAATCTTGGCATAACCAACGCAACGGTTAGCACTTATCAATTAGTAAATGCTATTCCCGAACCTTCTTCGCTCCTACTCAGCATAGTTGGTCTCGTTTTCCTTGCGCGCCGCAAACGATAACTTGCAAGCACATTTATAACTCAAAAGGCGGGCGCAAGCCCGCCTTTTTTGTTATTCAACAATTAGTAATGAAAAGCCTGTAGGCGTTGTAAGGTAAGCGTGGTCCCAAGCACCGCCTGAAGATTCTGGCAGGTGTATTTCATAGGCGTCATAGTTCACCAACCTATGACACCTATGAACGAATCCATTTTGAAGACCGACCGACAGGGTCGCCTGCGCTACACGCCGGAACAGAAGAAAATCATGGTGGATGCCTACCGAGCCAGCGGTTTGAGTGCCCCGCGCTTCGCGGCTCATTACGGCGTCAACTACCAGACATTGGTTACCTGGATCAGGAAGGACAAGCAATCCTCCACGTCCACCATTCAAGAAGCCAGGCTTTTTGACGAGATTCTTGTTGCATATTGCGTTCGGGTGGCTAGGGTGGGTGGGTTATGAGTAGGAACAACCGCAGACGATGGATCGCGCCTTGGAAGAATTCGGTGTCGAAGCCGGAAATTTACCACACCCTTGGGCGGGTTGTGGGTCGGGGCTTTTTGTTGGGCGAGGAGGAGCGAGAGCATTTTCGGATGCTGATGCGGATGTGCGAGAAGTTCACGGGTTGCCGGGTGCTGACCTACTGCCTGATGTCGAATCATTTCCACATCCTGCTGGAGGTGACGCCGGTGCCGGAGGGAGGGATTTCGGACGCGTTGTTAATGGAGCGGTTAGGTGTTTTTTACGGCGAGGCGCAGGTGGCGGCGATCGCCAGGGAAATGGAGGAAGCGGCGGCTGTGAGGGAGCGCGGGTAATTTGAACTGCCACCCTTGGATGAGGGGGGCGTGCCATTGACGCGGGAGGAGGAGCTGGCGGCGGGGAGGCGGGAGGCGGCGGGTCGTGTGGAAGAGATCCGCCACCGTTACACGCGGCGGATGCACGACCTAAGCTGGTTTATGAAATCGCTTCTTGAACGTTTCACAAAATGGTTCAACGGCAAGCATTCGCGCTCCGGAACACTATGGGAGGATCGCTTCAAGAGTGTGATCGTGGAAAGCGGTATGGCGGCGCGGACAATCGCGGCCTACATCGATCTGAATCCGGTGCGGGCGGGAATGGTTTCCGATCCGGCAGATTACCGTTGGAGCGGGTATGGTGAAGCGATAGGGGGAGGGATGAAGGGAAATGGGAAAAAGTCGAGAATGGGACTGATCCTTGCGGTCAAGAATCCAGTATCCAGAGACCAGATTGCGTTGGAATCGTGGAAGGATGTTTCGCGGATTTATCGGCGGACGATGGGGCTGGCACTGGAAAAATCAAGTAAGAGTGATGCAACGGCGGGGATGAATGAGGCGGAGTATTTGGAGAGGGCGACCGAAGATCGCCCCCACTTGCCTGAGTTTACCCTCGCGAAAATGCTGCGGTGCCGGGTGAGGTATTTTACGGATGGAGCAGTAATCGGCAGCAAGGAGTTTGTGAACGAGGCGTTTGCGGGTGCAAGGGAGAGATTTTCCGCGAAGAGAAGGGATGGGGCGCGGCGGATGCGGGGGAGTGGCGCGGCGGCAAAAGAGGTATTGTGGAGTGTGCGGGATCTGCGGGTGGGGGTGTAGACTGCTTGCCAAAAGTCGGTGCTTTTATTTGGAAGGTTTGGGGCAAGATTCCCCATCAACGGCTTGGGGCTGGGATATGCAGATACGATCCAATAGAAGGAACTTTTGGCAAACAGCTAAGCTCATCTCCTTCTGCGGCGCGAACGCGGAGGATGAGCTTTATCCAACGGATTTGAGCGGTGCGGTTTACCGCATGATCGGGAAGTGATTGCTCAATGCGCTCCCTGCGGTGCGGCGTTTTCGCTGATGAACGGGCGGAGGTTCGCGTGTGCTTCTGTTAGATCGGGGTCTTCGATGAAAACCTTGTCAGCCAGCGCGCGGGCCTGGCGGATAAGTTCGGTGTCGGTGATGAAATCGGCGAAGCGGAGATCGGTGAGGCCGGATTGGGCGGTGCCGAGGATATCGCCGGGGCCGCGCAGGCGGAGATCGGCTTCGGCGATCTCGAAGCCGTCGGAGCTTGCGGCGAGGACATTGAGTTTTTCTATGGCCTCGGGGAGTTTTGAGTCGGTGACGAGGACGCAGTAGGACTTATGTTCGCCGCGGCCGATGCGCCCGCGGAGCTGATGGATCTGGGCGAGGCCGAAGCGCTCGGCGTGATGAAGGATCATCAGGTTTGCGTTGGGGACATCGACACCGACCTCGATCACCGTGGTGGCGACGAGGGCTTTTGTTTTCCCGCTGCGAAAACCCTCCATCACCGCTTCTTTTTCCTCGGGGCGCAGCTTGCCGTGGATGAGGCCGACGTTTCCCGTGCCGAGCCGTTTTTGCCATTTCGGAAACGCCTCGGTGGCGGATTCGGCTTTCACGGCATCGCTTTCCTCGACGAGCGGATAGACGAGGTAGGCCTGGCGGCCTTCGGCGAGCTGGGCTTTCACGAAATCGGTGATGTCCTGCTGCTTCGGTTTGGCGCGGAGGGCGGTGACGATTTTTCCGCGACCGGCCGGTTTCTCATCTAACAGGGAGACATCGAGGTCTCCGTAGATCGTCATAGTTAACGAGCGCGGGATGGGCGTGGCGGTCATCACGAGGACATCGGGCAAGGTGCCCTGTCGGATCAGGGCGGCGCGTTGGACGACGCCAAACTTGTGTTGTTCATCGATCACCACGAGGCCGAGGTCGGTGAAGAGGGATTCGTCGTAGAGCAGGGCGTGGGTGCCGATGAAAATGGTCGGGGCTTGAGACTCGGGTTGAGTGGAAGAAAGGGGTTGCAAACCCCTTCTCCATATTGCGGTGCGGAGGACGAGGTTCACGCCTAGCGGTTCCAGCCATTTCCGGAAAGTGAGGAAATGCTGTTCGGCGAGGATCTGGGTGGGAGCCATCAGAGCGGCATCGGCACCCGAATCGATGGCGAGCAGCATGGAGGCCATGGCGACGAAGGTTTTTCCCGATCCGACATCGCCCTGGAGTAGGCGGTTCATGGGGCGGGGGGCGCGCATGTCGGTGATGATTTCCTTGATGGATCGCTTCTGGGCGCCGGTTAGATCGAAGGGCAGGGAATGGTAAAAGGCGGTGAGCAGGGTGGTTTTTTTTCCGAGGACGCGGCCTTGGTGGGAGAGGTGGCGGGTGCGCTGCCAGACGACGTTGAGCTGGAGGGTGAAGAAGGCTTCAAGCGCGAAGCGGCGGCGGGCGGCTTTGCTGGATTCGGTGGAGGTGGGGAAATGGGTTTCGAAAAGGTCGGCGGTGCGGTTGGTTTCGGAGACGGGAAATGGGAAGGGGAGAGGGTTGTGTTCGGCATGGCGGATGCAATCCGCCGCCACGTTGTGGATGATCTCGCGCAGGCGGCGCTGGTTGAGGCCGGAGATGTTCTTGTAGATTGGCACAATGCGATTTAAGTGGATCGTTTCTTCGCCGTCGTCAGAAACGACCTCGATCTCCGGGTGGTCGATGATGAGGCGTCCACCCTGCTCCTTCACTTTCCCGTAGGCGATCACCTGTTGGCCGGCAGCAATGACCTTGGACATGAAGGGCATGTTGAACCAGCGGCAGGTGATTTTCCCCGAGCCGAAGACCCCGCCGGAGCCATCCATGATCACGGCCTCGTAGAAACGCGTTTTGCCGAAGCCCTTGGTGCCTGCGTCGATCACGCCGCCGTGGAGGCAGACGGGTTTGCCGGTCGGCAGGGTGGGGAAGGCATCGAACTGGCGGCGATCCTCGTAGCGTTTCGGGAAATGGGCGAGGAGGTCGGCCACCGTGGTGAACCCTGCGGACTCCAACGCCTGTGATTCCTTGAGAGAAAGGGACGCGAGGGAGGCGAGTAGGGTTTGGCCGGAGGTCACGACGGGAGCATGGCGGGAAAGCCGGGGTTTTCAACGCAAAGCGGCGGGAGGGATCCGTGGTTCTCTTTCTCCTTAGTGTAAGAACCCTGCAAACCGGCGGAGTTGGAAAGGCTTGCGGGATTTTCCTTTGCGGGTAGCTTTTCGTGCATTCGTCGCAATACCCATGACCACCCTCCAAACCATTCTCCAAGTCCTGCTGCTGATCTTCGTGGTGGTGATGCTTTTCAATATCATCATCTTCGTCCACGAACTCGGCCACTTCCTCGCCGGGAAATGGCGGGGCTTACAGATTGACCGTTTCCAGATCTGGTTCGGTAAACCGATTTGGAAAATGGAACACAAGGGCGTGCAATACGGCCTCGGCTGGATCCCGGCGGGCGGTTTCGTCGCGCTGCCGCAGATGGCACCGATGGAGGCGATCGAGGGCGGTGACAAGGATCGCCCCCCCCTGCCGCCCATCACGCCGATGGACAAGATCATCGTCGCCTTCGCCGGACCGCTGTTCTCCATGCTGCTCGCCCTTACTGCGGCGCTTGTGGTCTGGGGCGTGGGGAAACCGAAGGATTTCGTCCCGACACAGGTTATCGGTGAAGTTGTTAAGGATAGTCCGGCGGAGAAGGCGGGAATGCTGCCTGGCGATAAAATCGTGCAAATCAATGGAAAAACGGTCAACGGCTTTACTGGCACACTGGACAGCATCTTCGAGTCGGTAGTCCTCAGTTCAGGCCCTGAGATCAAGTTCTTAGTGGAGCGTCCCGGTTTAGCCGATCCAGTGCCCCTTGTTTCAAGTTTTGAGATCCAACCCGCCAAGTGGTATCAACGTCGAGGGCTGCGCCAAGTTGGTATTGCTCCATTATCGGAACTACTCGTTGTGGGTGGCGTAATTCCCCACAGCCCCGCAGCGAAGGCAGGAATTAAGGAGGAGGATGTGATCGTTTCACTTAACGGCAGAAAATTCGTCGATTCTGCGGACGCAGTTGAATTCATCAAATCACAAGGCTTTGAGAAAATCGAAGTGGTGATTTCTCGGGATGAGAAATCCTTCACATTGAGCGTTCAGGCAAAAAAACCTCTTAAACCTGCGGATTCAGATCCAATTCTCGGGGTGTCACTATTCTCATCGCCGTACGTCGATAAGCGTATCGTCTATCCCGATCCATTTACGCAGGTTGGCGACAGTCTCAGGATGATGTGGACTACGATCGTGGGATTGGTGACCCCGAGTTCGAACATAGGTATCGATCACCTGAGCGGGCCGGTGGGTATAGCGAAGATGCAATACAAGCTGCTGCAAATGGATGAAGGGTGGCGGCGAATCCTCGTATTCATGGTTCTCTTTAATGTGAACCTGGCAGTGCTCAACATGATGCCATTTCCAGTCCTCGATGGCGGTCATATAACTCTTGCCTTGCTTGAGAAGATATCCGGGCGTCCGGTTAGGGCGAAGCCGCTCGAGATTCTCCAAACTGTCTGTGCATTGATGCTCATGTCTCTCATGCTATTCGTCAGCAGTAAGGATATCGGTGATAGTTTCGGCCACGGCGACAAAGCAGCTAAAGAAGTTATCTTTGAGGAATGATGAACGCTGAATCCGTGCAGCCTGAAGCCTGCGACCGCTGCGGCCAAGAGGCAGTAGGTCATCTCGGTGATGAAGCACTCTGCGAATCCTGTTACCATGAGGTAACGTCTTGCTGCGGATTGTTCGGCGATGAAAGCTGATCCTGCTCCGGGATTTAACGCGCTCAGAATTTCCTCAGCGTCGTGTCTTTTTTAAAGCGGTCGTCAGTTTCGGGATAATCGAGGGTGTGATGCAATCCGCGCGATTCTCTGCGGCGCAGGGCGCACTCGACGATGATGCCGGCTACGGCGACGAGGTTACGCAGCTCTAGGATGTCGGCGTTGACGCGGTGGCCCCAGTAGAACTCGCGGACTTCCTTTTTCAGGTTCCGCAAGCGGGCGGCGGCTCGGCGTAGGCGGTTGTCGGTGCGGACGATGGAAACATAGTCCCACATCAGGCGGCGGATCTCGTCCCAGTTGTGGTAGATGACGACGAGTTCATCGGGCTCCGCGACATCGCCGTGGTGCCATTCCGGGATCGGCGGCGCGTCCATGTGCGGCTTGTCGGGCGGATAGAGCCGCATCATTTCCCCCAGCGCGAGGCGGCCTACTACGTTGCCTTCAAGCAGCGAGTTGGAGGCGAGCCGGTTCGCGCCATGAAGGCCGGTGCAGCCGACTTCACCGATGGCGAACAGCCCGCGCACCGTGGTTTTCCCAGTCACATCCGTCTTCAGCCCGCCGCACATGTAATGCGCTGCCGGGACGACGGGAATGGGTTCCTTTTCGCAGTCCACGCCGAATTTCAGCAGGGTCTCGTGGATGTAGGGGAAATGCTCGCGCATGAAACCGGGCGGCTTGTGGGTGACATCGAGATAGACGCATGGGGCGCCGGTTTTCTTGATCTCGCGGTCGATCGCGCGGGCGACGATGTCGCGCGGTGCTAGCGAGCCGCGCGGGTCGATTTTTTTGGTAAAATCCTCGCCCTTCGCGTTGCGCAAAATCCCGCCCTCGCCGCGCACCGCCTCGCTGACCAGGAATGATCGCGCCTCCGGGCCGGTGGCCGCTGGGTTGTAGAAACAGGTGGGGTGGAACTGGATGAACTCCATGTTTGCCACCGTCGCGCCTGCGCGCCAGCCGAGCGCCACGCCGTCGCCGGTCGCGGAGTCGGGGTTGGTGGTGTAGAGATAAACTTTCCCGCAACCGCCAGCTGCGAGCACCACGCGGTCGGAGCGGAACACCGTAACTCCGCCCGTTTCCCGCTGGAGAACATACGCTCCGAGCACGCGGTCGTTGGTGACGGCACCGAGCCGCGCGGAGGTGATGAGGTCGATCACGAAATGGTTTTCTAACAGGGTGATGTTCGGTTCGCGGCGGGCGGCTTTCAGCATGGCGCGCGCGACCTCGCGGCCTGTGGTGTCGCGGGCATGGAGGATGCGGCGGTGGCTGTGCCCGCCTTCTTTCCCCAGCATGAAACGACCGTCCTCCTTATCGAACTCGACCCCGTATCCGAGCAGATCCGCGATGGCGTCGTCACCCTCCTCGATGATGCGCCGTACGACCTCCACATTACAAAGCCCCGCGCCTGCGTCGAGCGTATCGACCACGTGGCTTTCCACAGAATCGCCCTCGGCGCGGAGATCAGGCGGCAGCACGGAGGCGATCCCGCCCTGCGCCCACGCCGTGTTCGATTCCTCGGCTTTCCCTTTCGTCAGGATCGTCACCTTGCCGTGTTTCGCCGCGCGCAGGGCAAAGGACAATCCCGCTATCCCTGCGCCGATCACCAGAAAATCCGAAGTCATGTGGTCAAAGCATGGACTCGGAAGACCATCTGGAAAGGGGAAATTTCTTTCAGGGAAATCCTCTGGCA
Organism: Prosthecobacter debontii; assembly: GCA_945883455.1. Taxonomy (GTDB): domain Bacteria; phylum Verrucomicrobiota; class Verrucomicrobiia; order Verrucomicrobiales; family Akkermansiaceae; genus Luteolibacter. The sequence goes on along the minus strand of CAMCXJ010000008.1, from coordinate 5,563 downwards.
ACATGATAGTAGTGCGGTGCATATGGCATATTTATCGCAAACATATAGCGAGTTCAGCTTGCGATTGAAACCACCCGATCTCCCAGCCTCAGCGCGGTATCTTCCTCCACGCCCCGTTTCAAAAAACCCAATCCAAGCAAGCCGCTGACGCTGGTCACCTCGCCACAGGGCTTGCCTTCGGTGTCGGTGATCTCGCCGATGATGCCTTCTGTTTCGAAAGCAAACTTCGTGAGCCGTCGGTTTACCTTGCCCGCGCTTTTGATGCGGGAAATTACTTCCTGGCCGATGTAGCAGCCTTTGTTGTAGGAAATGTCCGTGGCGTCGAGACCAGCTTCGGGCGGCAACATGCCTTCCTTGAGTTCCGCGCCCCATCTCGGGATTCCTTTCTCGATGCGTTCCGCTTCGTCCATTTCCGGGATGGCAAAATCCCCGATGCAGAACTTGTCGCTCACATCGCGCACCTCCACATCATCGGCGATGAGGTAGCGCGTCAGGCGCGTTTCCAGATCCTCGGTCATGCCCTCGCGGCAGATCACCAGCACGCCGCCGCAGCCCTCCGCGATCCATACCCGGAACTGGAGCCGCCCCTTTGCATCCGTCACGCAGCTCGGCAGAACAAGGCCGGTGCCCATCACTTTCCGCACATCCTGGGTAATCTGCCCGTTGAGAAAGCGCACCGCGTCCGGTCCGCTGAACTCCAGAGCACCAGGTTTTTTACCGAGGTCAGCTTTCATAAGCCTTGGCGAGTGCCGAGAAATCCAGCTCGCCGGAACCTTCCGCGCACATCTCGCCCATACGAGCGGAAACCGCTGTGATCGCAGGCAAATTCATGCCCGCCGACTCTGCGAGCGCGAGGGCGTAGCGGCTGTCCTTCCACATATTTGCCATGGTGAAATGCGGCTCAAAATCGCCCTTGAGGATGCCGGGATATTTCATCGCCATGAGTGGGGAGCCGCTGCCGTTACGGATGGCCGCCTCAGTGAAAATTTCCGGAGCCACGCCATGTCGTGCCGCGATAGCGAGTGCTTCGGACATCGCCTGAACCGTGCAGGCGGAGATCAGGTTCGTGGCGAGTTTCGTGACCGTAGCCGCGCCGATCTCGCCGCAGTGGATGCGGCCTTTCGAACTCACCGCTAGGAAATCGGAAACACTTTCCACCAGCTCCTCATTCCCGGCGGTGTAGTAGAGCAACTGCCCGGCGGCCGAGGCGTCCTTGCTGCCGGTGAACGGCGCGTCGATGAAATCGCAGCCTTTCGCCGCGCATTGTTCGGCGAGCCAGAGCGTCGTCGCAAGATCGATGGTGGAATGGTTCAGCACGATCGCGCCGCTTTTCAGCCCCGCTTTCGCCCTCTCGAAAACCTCCCGCACCATCGGCGCGTCTTTCAGATAGACCGACACCAAATCTGCTTCCTTGACCGCTTCCTCCGGCGAATCCTTCTCCCCAACTAGGCCACGTTGCGTGCGGCTCCAGCAGGTCACCGGATAAGCCGCCGCCAGCAGCCTCTCCCGCACCCGCGAGCCCACGATCCCCAACCCCAATACCGCGACTCTCTGCATCTTCCTTAGGATTTAAAATTTAAAGCTTAGGGTTTTCTTACTCCTGCCTTTGTAAGGCCAGAGTCACTAGTTTCGCGGCCTGCTCACGGATCTCCTTCAGCTTTTCCACGGTCGGCTCCTCGCCGTCCGCGATCACCATTTCATTCCGCAGGCCGGAAAGTAGGTCGCGGATCTCAAGGTAGTTCGGTCTTTCGGAAATCCTCGGCTCAAGCCCCGCTACGATCTCCGTGTAATAATCCGCGATGTCCTCGCGCATCACCTTGCTAGCGCGTTCGGGGGAAAACTGCTTGTCCACCGCGACGGTGGAAACCTCCAGCGCGCGGATCCATCCGCCCAGAGAAATCAAATGCGCCAGATCCGCATCGCGCAATGTCACCAGCTCGATCTCGACATCCTTCTGCGTGGCCGCCAGCTCTTTTTTGAGCTGCTCCACGTTCTGTTTCTTCGCGCTTTCCAGAAGAGCCGCCGCGTGGCGGTTGATGCGGTCGCCTGCTCCCAGCGCCTTGCCGTAACGGGTCAGGTCGGTCGCCATTTTTTCCACTTTATCCATCTGCCCGGCCTGCACGATCAGGAAACCATCAGCGATCAGGAAACCGAGCTCGATGGCCAAATCCGCACGATCCAGCGGCATTCGCTCATCGGGCGCACGTTCCATCTCCATCAGCGGCAGCGGCATGAGGAACTCCAGCGTCTCGAAAAGCTTGGAGATCGAGGGCGCGGTGAACTCGTTCACGCCCAGTTCCTCGCGGACATGCGCATCATCGAGCAAATCCTCGGGGATGTTGGGTTTCGCTTCCTCATCTTGGCCGAAACCCAGCCCCGAAGCCAAAGCGAAGGCGAAAAGCGCCGAACCGAATCTTACTTTCATGTGTGAAAAATGACACCCACCCCCGCGCTCCGCAACCGCCAATTCCATAAGCTCCATACCTCCCTTGACCCCGCCCGACCCTTCACCTAAAAACACCCCGCACTCCACCGACATGCCCAGCACCATCATCTACACCAAGACCGACGAGGCACCCGCGCTCGCGACCTATTCTTTCCTTCCCATCGTGCAAGCGTTCGCGAAACCGGCCGGCATTCGTGTGGAAACCAGGGATATCTCCCTTGCTGGCCGCATTCTTTCCCAATTTCCCGATCTCCTCACCGCGGACCAACAAGTCCCCGACCATCTCGCCAAGTTGGGAAAAATGACCCTTCTTCCGGACGTAAACATCATCAAGCTTCCGAACATCTCCGCCTCCGTCCCACAGCTCAAGGAAGCCATCGCCGAGCTCCAGGGAAAAGGTTTCCCCATCCCCGATTTCCCGGAAAACCCGTCCACGGATGGGGAAAATGACGCCCGCGCCCGTTACGCGAAGGTCATGGGTTCGGCGGTCAATCCTGTCCTGCGTGAGGGTAACTCTGACCGCCGCGCGCCGAAAGCCGTCAAGGATTACGCACGCAAACACCCGCACTCCATGGGCGCATGGAGCAAGGACTCGAAAACCAAGGTCGGCACCATGGCGGGCAAGGGCGATTTCTTCTCCAACGAGAAATCCGTTACCGTCCCCGCCGCCACCGATGCGAAGATTGAACTCGTCGCCGCCGATGGCTCTATCATCGTTCTCAAGGAATCCACCCCGCTCCTCGCCGGTGAGATCTTCGATGGAACCTTCCTCTCCAAGGAAGCGCTCACCGTGTTCCTCGACGAGCAGATCGCGGAGGCGAAAAACTCCGGCGTCCTGCTCTCCCTCCACATGAAAGCCACCATGATGAAGGTCAGCGACCCCATTATTTTCGGCCACGCTGTGAAAGTCTTCTTCCGCGATCTCATTGCGAAACACCGCGAAACCCTCGCGCCCCTCGGCATCGACTACAACAACGGCTTCGGCGACCTCGTTTCCAAAATCCAATCCCTCCCCGCCGAAAAGAAAGCGGAGATCGAGGCGGACATCGCGAAGGTTTATGCGGACGGCCCCGCGCTCGCCATGGTGAATTCAGACAAGGGCATCACCAACCTCCACGTCCCCTCCGACGTCATCGTCGATGCCTCCATGCCCGCCATGATCCGCACTTCCGGCCAGATGTGGAACGCCGCTGGGAAACTCCAGGACACCCTCGCCGTGATCCCGGATTCCTCCTACGCCGGCGTCTATCAAACCGTCATCGACTTCTGCCGAGAAAACGGCGCGCTCGATCCCAAGACCATGGGCTCCGTCCCCAACGTCGGCCTCATGGCCAAGGCCGCCGAGGAATACGGCTCCCACAACAAGACCTTCGAGATCCCGCATGATGGGACAATCCGAGTATCAGCAATCAACGACCTGTCCGTCGAAGCCTTGGCGAAGTCGGATCAACAATCAACAATCCTCTTTGAGCACGAAGTCAAAGCAGGCGACATCTGGCGCGCCTGCCAGACCAAAGATGCCTCCGTCCGCGATTGGGTGAAACTCGCCGTCACCCGTGCGCGCCTCTCCGCAACCCCCGCGATCTTCTGGCTCGATGAATCCCGCGCTCACGACGCGGAAATCATTTCCAAGGTGAAAACCTATCTCGCCGACCACGACACCGCCGGCCTCGACATCACCATCCTGCCACCCGCCGCCGCTTGCCTGAAAACGCTGGAGCGCATCGTGCAAGGTCTTGATACCGTCTCCGTCACCGGCAACGTCCTGCGTGATTATCTCACCGATCTCTTCCCCATCCTCGAGGTCGGCACTTCCGCGAAGATGCTCTCCATCGTTCCGCTGATGAACGGCGGCGGCTTGTTTGAAACGGGCGCGGGCGGCTCCGCACCGAAGCACGTCGAGCAGTTCACCCAAGAAAACTACCTGCGCTGGGATTCACTCGGCGAGTTCTTCGCCCTCGCCGCTTCCTTCGAGCACCTCGCGGACACAGAAGGCAACGCCAAGGCAAAAGTTCTCGCCGAAACCCTCGATGCCGCCACCGGACTTTTCCTCGAACACGACCGCTCTCCCGGCCGCAAGCTCGGCACCCTCGATAACCGCGGCTCCCATTTCTACCTCGCCCTCTACTGGGCCCAAGCGCTCGCCAAACAGGACGCCGACCCCACCCTCAAGGCCGCCTTCGCCCCCCTCGCCGCCGCCCTCACGGAAAACGAGGAAACCATCGTCGCCGAACTCCTTGCCGTCCAAGGCCAGCCCGCCAACATCGGCGGCTACTACCTCCCGGACGAGGCAAAAGCCAACGCGGCTCTCCGCCCCAGCCCCACGCTCAACGCGATCTTGGGATAGCGAAGTCTCAATATCAAAAATCTAATATCGATCCCCATTTGTCCGATGACCGACCCACAAGAGCAGTCCACACGATACCTTTCGCCCATTCCAGCGGCGAACTCTCCAGATTCTCTATCCAGCCGACGCAAGGTGATCGCCACGTTGGGATTGGTTAGCGCGGCGCTCTGTGCCTCTTCCGGTAAAGCCGGCGCGATGTGGAAGTGGAGCGGGATGAATGATGTGCCCGTGGTGAAAGTGAAAACGATTCCCAGCGATTCACGTGTCGGCAAGGTCGCCGCACCGAGCCAGAAAGTCGGCGGTTTTCCTGAGGAGTGGGTGCGCCTGCAGGGTCGCAATCTCAAGGATTACACGAATTACCTTAATTCACTGAAACTGCGTAACATCAGCGCACAGGATGTGATCGCGGCACACGCCAAGGAGCGCGGCTCGGTCTGGAATGCGCTCCCGCCGCGCGAGTTATGGGTACGCATGGGCTACACGCTCCGAGTGATCGACCGGATTTCCTCGGAAATGCGGACTCCCGTGAAGGAAATCGTTTCCGCCTACCGTACGCCCGCTTACAACGCCCGCTGCAGAGGAGCCAAGCGGCAATCCTGGCACCAAGCGAACGTGGCGGTGGATGTGCAATTTGACACATCGGCACGAAACGTCACCTCCGCGACCCGCAGCCTCCGTGACCGCGGCCTCTTCAAGGGGGGTGTCGGTAGTTACTCGTCTTTCACGCACATCGACACGCGCGGGAAGAACGTGAACTGGTGAAGTGGTGA
>CAMCXJ010000007.1 GCA_945883455.1 Prosthecobacter debontii | reverse complement strand
GGCGCGCCGGCCTTGGGTGGGGGGAGTTTGCAGGAAAGGCTGCAGCAGTTGCGTGAACGCGCGGATTGGCTACGGACTTCGCTGTGCCTGGAGCCGCGCGCTTCGGAAGCGGCGGTGGGGGCTTTGCTGTGCGAACCGGATAGCGCCGCGAACGACGCGGCGGTGATTTTTTTCAACAACAACGGCTACCTCGGCATGTGCGGCCACGGGATGATCGGCCTGGTGGCGACCCTCGAATACCTGGGGCGGATGACACCCGGCAGATACCGCATCGAGACACCTGTCGGCGTGGTGAAGGCAACCCTGCACGGAAAAGGCCGGGTGACGGTGACGAACGTGGCTTCGTGGCGTTTCCGGAAGGAGGTAGCGGTGGAGGTCGAGGGCTACGATGTGGTGATGGGGGATATCGCGTGGGGCGGAAATTGGTTTTTTCTAGTGGATGATCCGGGCATCGGCCTGCGCAGGGAGAAATTGGATCTGCTACTGGGCTTTGCGAAGGCAGTTCGACGTGGATTGGAACACGCCGGGATACGCGGCGATGACGGCCGGGAAATCGACCACATCGAGGTGCTTGGCGAAGACCACGAAGGCGCGGATGCAAGGAATTTTATGCTGTGCCCTGGCGGTGAATACGACCGCTCACCCTGCGGCACGGGGTTGAGTGCAAAGCTGGCGTGCCTTTACGCGGACGGCCTGATCAAGCCCGGCCAAGTTTGGCGGCAGGCGGGGATTTTGGGCGGGGTGTTCGAGGGGTGTGTCACGCTGGCGGATGGCGAAATCATCCCAGAAATCACTGGCGAGGCCTTCGTGACCGCCGAGACGGAACTCGTTTTCTCGGAGGGCGATCCCTACCGCTTCGGGATCTGTTAGCCGATCTCATCAATCACCGCGCGCAGGGTTTCGTCCGGCATTTCGATGAGGTTCGATGGCTGTGGAAATCGTCCGCCCTTCACGTCTGCGATGTATTCGCCGAAGGCAGCAATGCGTTCCTGCTGAAGGCGCAGGTGCTCCGCGCGAAAATCACGGTATGCTTTCGCGTGGCGGGGGAGTCGCTCGTCATAATCGCCGAGGATATCATCGGAAAAAAGGAATTGGGTATCGCAGCCGTTTCCTGAGCCGAGCGACATCAGGAGCATGTCCGTTTTCGAACAAAGAAAGCTCGCGAGGCGGTGGGGCACGCATTCTATCTCCGCGGCGTAAGCTCCCGCGCTTTCCAGATCCTTCATCTGCCGGTGCAGCATTACGGCCTCGGCGGGCGTTTTTCCAATGGCGCGATAGTTCGTCCAAGTGACGTGACGCGGCACCATCCCAAGATGGCCGACCACTGGTATGCGCTCGTTCGCCATCGCTTCGATGATCCGGTTGCTTGCCGAACAATACACCGAGCTCGCGCCCGCCTCCAGCGCGCGAAAGGCAATGCGGATCGCTTCTCCGGGTGTCGCCATTCCATGCGGTGTGGCTGCGGAAAAGAAACTCTCTGGAGCGGCCGCCACTAGATGCGGTAAGCGCGCCTGTGCCTCCGGGGAGTCGAAGGAGCAGCTCATAAGATCGACACCCGCCGCGGCGGCCGCCGCTGCTTCCTCGGGCGATTTCACGTGGATGTGTGTCAGGCAGCGTTTGCCTTTGAGTAGCCGGAGGTCATGGACTGTGAATTTTTTGCGGGGGCGGAGCATGGCGTGCGATTGTTATGCGAGCGCCTCGGCGAAGGCGGCGATGATCGTGTCTGGCGATTCCAAGCCTACGGAGATGCGCAGCAAGTTTGTGGGCACGCCGCAATCTTCCGTCCATTCCAGCTCCTCGTAATGCGCGAGGAGGGTGTAGGGGCACACGAGTGTGAAAGGTGTTCCGAAAGAGGGACCTTTCGAAATTTTCAGCGAGTCATAGACTTTCGGTGCTTTCTTCGGGTTGGTGAGGGCGATGGAAAGCAGGCCGCCGTAGCCGCCATTTTTCCGCATGATCGCTGTGTAGTTTTCCGTTTGCGTGACCGAAGGATGCCAGACGCTGGCGACGGCGGGGTGGTCTTTCAGAAAGGCTACGAGAGCGAGTGCGTTGAAGTTCACCGTGGTGTTGCGTTTCGCGTAGCCCTTCATATTTGAGAGCAGGATTTCAGCATCGGCGACGTAGAGCGGGGCGCACTCGGCGGAGTCCTCGGCAAGCGGACCGAGGAATTCGGCGGCGAGCGGCGAATCCGCACGGACGGTGGCCGCTCCGGCCATCACGTCTCCCGCTCCGGAAACCCATTTTGTGAGGGAGGAGGTGAGCACGTCGCAATGCGGCAGGGCATTGACGTTGAGTGGACCGACGGCGGAGTCGTCGAGGATCAAGGGGGTGCGGGAGGAGCGGCAGGCATCGGCGAGGAGTGGTAAATCGACGGTGCGGAGCAGCGGGTTGGAAGGGATTTCGGTGAAAACACCCGCGAACTCGTTGGCGCGGATGCGGCGCAGGGCTTCGTCGAACGACTCGCCGGTGGCTTCGTTCAGGTAGGCTGCTCCGTTTCCGAAGCGCTCTTGGATCTTGAGCGAATCGACATAAGGGAACTCGATCTGAAGGGTTTTCTTGCCCTCGCGAAGGCCGGGAAGCGCTCGCAGGACGGCCAGTGCCGCTGAAATCCCACTAGTGAAGACGAAAGTATTTTCCGTGGCCCCGCCGTTGAGTTTCGCCACCGCCCGGGCGACGAGATGGGACTTCGATCCCTCGCGCAGCGCCCCATCGAGATAATCCTGTGCTTGCCGCGAGGAGACACCTTCGCCGGAGAAGCGCCAGTAGAGATTGGCGAGTGCCCTGACCTTTTCCGGGAAAATGAGTGCCTGGAAGCCGTGGTAGGATGCGGTGCGAATGGCTGTTTCCGCCTGCCTTTCCAGCCAGCGGTGGGCGCGTTGCGCCGAGAGCCGCGTGGGCAAAACCAAGACGTCCTCGCCTTCAGAGGTCAGCTCCGCACGGGCGTTTTCGAAGAGGCGCTCCACGGTCGGATGCTTGAAAAAGCGTGGGTAACCGGTGCGCAGGCGGCGGATGATTTTTTCACGCCCCTCCTCATAGCCAATGACTGTCTCCCAGGTTGGGAGACAGACAGAGCAGGCATGGGTGGTATCCGGCAGGGGCAGGCCGAGATCCTCCTCTTGCCAGGCAGGGTTTGCGATGAGATCGCGCATGGCGCTAGATTCATCGCACCGGGGATTAGGGCAAGGATGTTTTCCGGTGAAACTGGGCGCGTATGAACATCTTGGGAAGGTGATCCCGTGCCGTCGCCCAAGGGGTATCCTCCGGGTTTGTCCTTGTCACAAGGGGGGCGCTGGGGAGAATTCGCACCCGCGCGATGCGGGCGCATTGATTATGAGCGGAGATGAAAAAAAGAAATTGGCGGGTCTGTTCACGGAATTCGGTGGGTTGGTGGCTCAGCATTCGAGCTTCGTGATCATGAGCCACGTCCGGCCGGATGGGGATGCGATCGGCTCGCAGGTGGCGCTGGGTTTCGCTTTGATGGCGATGGGGAAAACAGTGTATCTGGTGAACGAGGACGGAGTTCCGGAGAGCCTAGCTTTTCTGTCCGGTTCGGAAAAAGTAACGACCCCGCCCGCGGAGCCTTTGGATGTGGAGGTGGCCATCGCGCTCGATACGGCGACGAAACCGCGGCTTGGCGAAAAGTCACTGCATGCCGCGAGCAAGGCAAAACTCTGGGTCAACATCGATCACCATGTTTCCAACCCGGCTTACGGCGATCTGAACATCATCGATGCCACCAGCCCGGCCACGGGACAGATTATTTACCACCTAATCCGCGCTTTAGACATGCCTCTCCCCGCCGAGACGCGGGACGCGGTCTATGTGGCGGTTTCCACGGATACCGGCTCTTTCCAATACGGATCTACCACCGCCGCGACCTATGAGCTGGGCGCGGATCTGATTCGCCAAGGCTTGGACGTGGGGAAAATCAACGCGGACACTTACGACAACCATCCGTTCCGTCGCCTGGAGCTGATGCGTGAACTCCTCAATACGCTGGAAATTTCTGCTGACGGAAAAATCGCGAACTGGGAGCTGCGCGATGCAGTGCGGCTGAAACTCGATCTACAGCCAGATGACAGCGAGGGTTTGATCGACCTAATTCGTGCGGTAAAAGGGGTGCGGGTCGCGGTGTTTTTCGAGGAGCTCGAGGGCGGAAAGATTCGGGTTTCCATGCGTTCCAAGGACAAGGGCGTGAATGTCTGCGAGGTCGCCATGAAGTTCGGCGGCGGCGGTCATGTGCTGGCGGCGGGAATCCGAATGACCGGGCCATGGAATGATGCGAAGGAGGCGGTGCTCGCTGCGCTTGAAGAGGCGCTCAAAAAGTAGTTTTTAAACATAATGAGTAACAAACCAGAGGAATATACGGGTCCCAGCGGAGTGCTGCTCGTGGACAAGGCGCCGGACATGACCTCGCACGATGTCGTAGCGATCGGCCGGCGGGCGCTGAACACGAAAAAGATCGGCCACTGCGGAACGCTCGATCCGATGGCTACCGGGCTGCTGATGCTGGTGGTCGGGCGAGCGACGAAAATTCAGGATCTGCTAATGAGCGAGGACAAGGTTTATGAAGGAACTCTCACGCTCGGAACCCGCACCAGCACTCAGGACAAAGAAGGCGAGGTGGTCGAAACGCGCGAGGTCGGTAATTACTCCGAGGCGGAGATCAAGGCAGCATTCGATGCGTTCACTGGCGAGTTCGAGCAACTCCCGCCGATGGTTTCTGCGATCAAGATGGACGGTGTGCCGCTCTACAAACTCGCCCGCAAGGGGCAGGAGGTGGAGCGCAAGCTGCGCCCGGTGAAGGTCAGCGGATACGAGATCACGCGCGTTGCATTGCCCGAGATCGATTTCCGCGTGCATTGCACGAAGGGTTTTTATGTGCGCACCTATGCGAACGATATCGGCGAGAAACTCGGCTGCTGTGCACACCTAAGCGCGTTGCGGCGTACGAACTCAGGGAAATTCACCCTCGACCGTTCGGTCACCATCGCGCAGCTCAAGGAGGCTGATCCGGAAATCCTGATGAAAGCGCTGATTTCCCTGGCAGAAATTTCCCTCATGCGCGGAGCCTGAAAACGATGCCCATCCGGATCGACAAGCTGCAGGAACTGGCGGCGCAGGACGGGCCGCTGCATCTCGCGCTTGGCGTTTTCGACGGGGTGCATGCGGGCCACCGTGCGGTGATCGCGCGGGCGGTGGAAGCCGCGCGGAAACAAGGCGGGAAAGCCTTCGTGGTGACCTTTGATCCGCATCCCATCCGGGTGATTGCGCCGGAGAAAGCGCCCGCCTCGCTGCTGGCGACGCTCGATGAAAAGGCGGCAGTGTTGAAGGCGCTGGGCGTGGATGGTTTGCTGGTGATCCATTTCGATATGACCTTTGCGAGGATGGATGCGGAGGAGTTTGTAAGGAAACTTCTGGCCGCCGATGTGCGGACGATCGCGGTGGGCGAGGACTGGCGGTTCGGCAGCAAGCGCTCAGGTGATGTGGCTATGCTGCGGCGGATGGGCGGGGAGCTGGGTTTCCAATTAGAGGCCGTGCCGCCGGTGATGTGGGACGGGGAAAGGATCAGTAGCACTCGCATCCGCCAAGCGATCCGTGATGGGAATTTCGAAGCCGTGGAGGAAATGCTCGGCCAGCCATACGAGCTTTCCGGGACAGTCATCGAAGGACGGAAGCTCGGGCGTGAAATCGGATTCCCCACCGCGAATCTCCGCCTCGGCGAGCGGCAAACGCCCCGCGATGGTGTCTGGGCGATCAACGTTTACGGGCTGGGAAAAGGTGTCGCGAATCTCGGCACGCGCCCCACGGTGGATGGCGGCGAGCGGCTTCACGAGGTGCACCTTTTTGATTTTTCCGGCGATCTCTATGGCAAAGAGCTGCGGGTGAGCTTCGGGAAATTCCTACGACCCGAAAGGAAATTCAGTTCGGTGGAGGAACTGCGGGAACAGATCGGGAAGGACGCGGAGGAGGCGGGGCGCTGGCGGGCATGAGCATTACCATGTTCCTGTTTCACCTGGCGGATTGATTCAAGGACACGCCTCAGCACGCATTTGCTATTGGGTGGGTTGCCGCAGAAGCCACGCTTTCTTGTGTTCTTGTGGTTCCTGCCGACGCAGATAGTTTTCAGGGAATGAGTCGTCGGGCTAGAAGGAAAAAAGGAGGCACGAAAGAGCCTTGGTTCGGAAAATTCTTGGTGCTCTTCGGGGTATTTCTTTTGTTGGCACTGACGCTGGGATATGCGGGTTTGCGCGTTTACCTGCACAGCGAGGGTTTCCGGAAATTCCTTTCTGCCGAGGTCAGCAAGGCGGTGAAGGTGGTAGGCACGTTCAGCTCTTTCCGATGGGACGGTCTGGCGGTGGAGACCGAGCGTTTCGAGGCGACCGGGGAGGGGATGATTGTGTCGGTCGGGGCGGATCAGATTGGCACGGAAGTGGGCTTCGGAGCATTGAGCAAGGGCGCATGGGAACTCAAGCAGACACGTGTTTCGCGTGTGGAGGTGGGTTTGGATTTCACCAAAAAAGAGGAAGCACCTCCCGAGGTGGCGCAGCCGATCTTAAAGAGGAAGCAGGCGGGCTGGTTGCCGAGCAAGGTGGAACTGGAGTCGGTCGCGATCGGTGAACTCGTCATCCGAGCGAAAACAAGTGAGGGCGATATCGCCGCGCGGGGAATGAAGGTGAGGCTAGAGCCGCTCTCGGCATATGGCGCTTTTGAAGGCGAGATCACCGGCGGGACGATCAATCTGGCCAAGGCTTCGCTGCCTCCGATCCGTTTGGATAAGATCAGTGGATCTTTTCGGGATGGCAGCGCCTTTGTCACCAGCGCGGATCTCAGTGCATGGGATAGCGGTCGCATCAATGCCTCGGGTGAGTGGAATTCGAAGACCGCGATATACGCTTTCAAGGGCGATCTGGATGGGGTGAAATGCGACGAAGTCCTCAACGAAAACTGGGCGCGTCGATTCACCGGAGATGTGTCGTCCACTTTTTCCATAAACAACATCAGCGGAAAGATGGTGGTGAACGGCGAACTCACCTTACGCAACGGTATACTTACCGCCCTGCCCATGCTCGATGCGCTCGCCGCCTATGCGGACACCCGGCGCTTCCGCATCATCCAGCTCAGCGACGCGCGGACGAAATGGCGGTATTCGGACGGTGGCTTTCTGTTCACGGATTTCGTGATGGCGAGCGAAGGTTTGATTCGGCTGGAGGGAAATTTCTCGATCAAGGGGAAGGCCATTGACGGGCTTTTCCGGCTGGGCTTGGTTCCCGGAACTCTTGCCAGTATTCCCGGCGCGGAAACCGACGTTTTCCTGCCCGGCGAGCGCGGGCTGCTATGGGCCCCGATCCGGATCACAGGCACTCTGGACGACCCCAAGGAAGACCTGACCGACCGCCTGATTATGGCGGCGGGGATGCGTATGTTCGATGTGATCCCGGAGAGTGGGGAAAAAGTTTTCAAATTCACTAAATCCGTCCTTGGAGAGACTCCCGACAAAGTGATTGACCGGGGGTTAAAGGTCATCGACGAGGGTCAAAAAGTAATCGAGGGGGCGGAGGATGTGATCAAGGGCATTCTGGGGGATTGACCGCAAAAGATGCGCTTGTGCGGGGAAGGTCTACGGGCAATAACGAAGGGCTAGATCGTATTAAACAAGCAACCGATAATCTATGAAACACAACACCAAGATCGCCGCCATCGCATTTGCGAGCTTCGCATTTATTCCCGCACTCCATGCCGAGACGAAACCCCTCAAAGCCTTGCTGATCACCGGCGGCTGCTGCCATGACTACAAGACCCAGAAGGATATCCTAAAAAAAGGGATCGAGGCGCGTGCCAACATCCTCGTTGACCAGATCCATACCGACAACACCACCGTAAAGCCCGATCTCCCGATCTACGGCGTGCCAGGATATGCGAAAGGCTACGACATCGTCATTCATGACGAGTGCGCTGCGGGAATCACCGATGTCGCGATCATCGAGGGTGTGCTGTTTCCCCACAAAGCTGGCATGCCGGGTGTGAACCTGCATTGCGCGATGCATTCCTATCGCTTCGGTGATTTTAAAAAACCCGTAGAAGCCGCCGCTGCCAACGCCCAGTGGTTCGAATACCTCGGTCTCCAGAGCACTGGCCACGGCCCGCAGAAACCGATCGACATCATTCACGTGGACAAGGAACACCCAATCACAAAGACCCTTGCCGATTGGACGACGGGCAACGAGGAACTCTACAACAACATCAAGGTCTTCGATACCGCCCATGTGCTCGCCAAGGGCAAACAGGGCGATCAGGAAATGGTTGTGACTTGGACGAACGATTACAAAGGCACCAAGGTTTTTAATACCACGATCGGACATAACAACGGCACCATTTCCGATCCGCGCTACCTCGACCTCGTCACCCGTGGCCTGCTATGGGCCAGCGGCAAGCTCGATGAAAAGGGTAACATCGCCGAGGGCTACGCGCCTGCGAAAACCGCTGAATAGGGTGCGGCCATGAACAGATGGCGATTCAGCGAATTTCGCGGTGATGCCATGGTTCCAGACGAATCTCTCATTGTTTGGAATGTCCGCTATGCGTCGGTATCCCAATACTCCGGTGTATTTGAGGTATCCCTAAATCCTTAAAAAAATCCCCGCCCGGCGCAGGCCGAGCGAGGATTTTGTAAGATCGCAGCCGTAGCGGTCAGGCCTTTTTGACATCGACCCACTGCTTCGTCTTCGCGGACTCGAGGACTGCGTCGCAGACATATTGGGTGCCGAGGGCGTGGCGGAAGTCCGGGTAGCGTTTTTCGGCGGAGGGATCGTCGAGGGATTTGAAGAACTCGGCGAGCTCGTGGGTGAATGAGTGCTCGTAGCCGAGGCAGAGACCGGGAACCCACCAGTTGCCGGCGTAAGGATGATCGCCGTCGGAGCAGTGAATTTTCGTCCAGCCGCGGCGGTCGCCGGGAACTCCATGGTCGAAGTATTCGAGGTAGTTCATATCGTGGAGATCCCAGGAGAGGGATTTCTTCGCGCCGTTGATCTCGAAGGTATTGAGTGCCTTGTGGCCGCGGGCGTAGCGGGTGGACTCGAAGATCGCGAGCGAACCGTTTTCGAAACGTGCAAGGAAGGCGCAGGCATCGTCGATGGTGACGGGGTGCTTCTCGCCGGTGGCGGTATGGACGCGCTCTTTGATGAAGGTTTCGGTCATCGCGGAAACGGAAACGATGTCGCCGTTGATCCAGCGGGCGGTATCGATGCAGTGGGCGAGAAGGTCGCCAGTGACTCCGGAGCCAGCGGCAGCGGCATCGAGACGCCAGAGGCCGGCGCCGCCTTGCGGGAGCTCTTCGGAAATCGTCCAGTCTTGGAGGAAGTTCGCGCGGTAGTGGAAGATGCGGCCGAGTTCTCCGGCATCGACAATATTTTTCGCAAGCGTGACGGCTGGGAGGAAACGGTAATTATACCAGACGAGGTTCGGCAGGCCGGATTTCTCTACGGCCTCGACCATTGTTTCACCCTGCTCGCCGTTGAGAGCGAGGGGTTTTTCGCAGAGGATCATCTTGCCGTGCTTGATGCACGCGAGGGCGATCTCGGCGTGGGAGTCGTTGGGCGTGCAGATATCGACGGCGTCGATGTCCTCGCGTTTCACGAGTTCTCGCCAATCCGTTTCGTAAGAGGCGTAGCCCCATTTTTCGGCGAAGGCTTTCACCTTCTCCTCATCGCGCCCGCAGACCGCCTGGCGGACGGGCACGTGCTGCGTGTCGAAGAAGTGGGAGAGCTGCGAGTAGGCGTTCGAGTGGGTGCGACCCATGAAGCCGTAGCCGATGAGTCCGATGCGGATTTCTTTTTTCATAGTTGGTTTGGTGGATTTGGAGTGGTTTGGGAAAAATGGTGTTTACAGGCGCATCAAATGATGCGAGTTTTGATGCATGAGAACGACAGTTACATTGGATGACGATTTAATGGAGCAGGCCATGAAATTGACGGGCATTTCCGAGAAATCGAAATTGGTGGCGCACGCCTTGAACGAGTTGATCCGGCAGAAGGTCACCGAAAGGTTTTTGGCCTTGGAAGGGACGATGCCGGAATTGGATTACACCGAAAGGGGTTACCGTTATGGCAGGGAGCCGTTTCCGAAATCCGTGCTCAACGATTCCGATGAGTGACCTGACGGCAAAAATCCTCGTGGACACGAACGTCTGGATCGACTTCCTGCGCCGGCCTGAACCGGAACTCAGGGAGCTGATCAAGAGGGGCAGGGTCTTGACATGCCGGTGTGTGATCGGGGAAATCATGGTGGGAAGCCTGCGGGATCGCGCCGGGATACGGCAGTTTTTCCTGACACTTCCTATTGCCACCGAGGCCACATTCGCCGAGTCCTTGAAAATGCTTGAAATGCGGAATCTCCACGGGCGAGGCCTCCAATGGAATGATGTCCTCGTGCTCGCTGCCGCCAAGCTGAGTTCCGCGCGTCTATGGACGCGTGACAAGCGGCTGGCGGCGGCGGCGGAGGAATTCGGCATCGGGTGGACCGAGGGTGGCGTTTCGTGATTCCGCACGAAGGGATCAGAGGGCGTTATCCACGTCGATCATCGCTTTGAGGATGGCGTTCCATGTGGAGGCGTCTTCGAGGACGGAGTTGTCGAACATGCAGCCGTCCCAGCAGATATGGGTGATGCCGCGTTCGGCGGCGCCTTGCAGCCAGTAGGAGGAGCATTTCGCGATGTCGAGACGTACGTTGGGATCGTCGGCGCGGCAGTGGCGGCCGGTCTTGTCGTGGGAGCCGGTGCCGTGGACGGAGCCGTCGTTCTGGGCGACGTGGAAATCCAGCGTCCATGGGCGTAGGGCGTCGGTCATGATCTTGTAGGCGGCCCAGAATTCTTCGTCGCTGTAGCCTTCGTTGAGGAGGGCGGCCTCGGGGGCGTTGTAGCCCATGAGGTAGAGATAGGTGTGGGCGAGATCCGCCTGGAAGCCGACCACGCCGGGCATGGCGGTGGCTTCGAGGGTGTCCACTGCAGCTTTCCATGAGTGGAATCCGCCCCAGCATATTTCACCTTCCGCCGCGATGCGCTCACCGAACTGCTCGGCGACCTTTCCGGCCTCACGAAATGTTTGGGCGACCTTGGCGGTGTTGCCCGCGATGTCTTTCGCGAAATCCGCGGTGCCGCCTGCGGTATCAACCCGGATGATGCCGGACTTGCGGACGCCGTGCTCGTTGAGGATTTTCGCGATGCGGCAGGTCTTCTCGACGGCGAGGACGAAATTCTTGCAGTCCTCATCAGAGCCGAAAGCAGGACCGCCGACAGTTCCCGGCCAGACGGGAGCCACCAGCGAACCTACGGAAAGTCCTTTTGAGGCGATGAGATCTGCCATTTTCCGGATCTCGTCATCCGAGCCATCTGGATCGGTATGTGGGTGGAAAATGAAGAGATCGACTCCGTCATACTTGCGGCCATTGACCTCTGCGGCGACGGTGAGATCGAGCATGTGCTCGAGGGAGATCGGTGGGTGGTCGGTGCCGGGCTCTTTGCCGACAAGTCCTGGCCACATGGCGTTGTGTAGTTTGAGCTTGCTCATGGTCGGCAGAGTTTTTCCCGCCTCTTGCGCCTATTGTCAAACAACTTGGGAAAAAACCATGCAAACGGACAAAATCGGACAATCTTAGCCCCGAAGAAACGCGCTGATCAGGAGGGAATACACGCGCTTCCTTGGTATGCGGACACCTTTTTCGAGATCGGAAAAAGTCGCGTTTTCAAGCATTGCCAAGGTATCAAGTCCGATGAAGGCGGGCAGCGAGCTGGCGACGCGGAGGCGCTTCGAGCGGAGGGCTTTTGAATAGGGTATCCCGCTAACGATATGCCGCACCGCGGTTTCCCGCCATGTGGAGAAGACGGTCATGAGTTTGGTTTCATCGTGAGGATCGGCAACCGGTAGGTAGCAGCGCCCAGCGCGCAGATCGGCGGGAAGATCGCGGAGGATGTTCACCAATTGCAGGCCGCAGCCATATTCGGCGGCGGGCTTGAGCAATTCCTCAAGAGGTTCTTTGGAAAAACCATCACCGAGTGTCGCGAAGCCGAGTTTCGTCCAGAACTCGCCGACGCAACCGGCGACGCGCCACGTGTAATCGTATAGAGACGCGTCATCCGGCAAGGTGATGATGTTTTGCGAAGATGCGTTCCCGAAGCGTTTCAGATCGAGTTTCTGGCCACCGATGATGATGGCAAGGACTTCGCGAATCAGATCGAGGGAGGTGGGTTCGATGCCGTGAAGGGCTGCGAGGATACGGACGTGATTTTCCAACAAGCGCTTTTCCTTCGGGTCGGGTGTGCCGTGGATGAGTTGTTGCGGCCACGAAGCGGCCTCGGCGAGTCCGGCGCACTGCCTCGCGTGGAGATCGAGGCAAGCCATGCGCTCAGCCGTCGGGAGCGTCGCGGAATCGGCGATCGTATCGCTGGCGCGTGCCAGGAGATAGGCGATGCCCGCCGGTCGCCGCATCGGCGCGGGCAGGAAGCGCAGGCTTAGGTAAAAGGAGCGAGAAACCCCTTTCAGGACATCGCCTTCAAGTTCGCGCGCTTCACTCATCCATCGCAAGGATGCGCCCGCAGTTCTCACATTGCGTGACCTCTTTCCCCTGTTGCACCGCGATGCCCGTGGAGGCGATCACCTTCATGTGGCAGCCTGTGCATTTCCCATCACGCAAACTGGCGATGGCCATGCCGTCCTTGGATTTCATGAGTTTTTCGTAAAGCGGCAGGTGATCCTCCGGGCACTCCTTGACGAGCTTGTCGCGCTCCGCCTGCACCTCGGCGGCCTGTGTCTCTAGGTTGCCGTGGCGCTGTTTGATGGTGGCCAGATCGTCATCGACCACTTTCTGGGTTTTGGCGAGAAGCGCCTCGGCTTCCTTGTAGGCCTTGCGGAAAGAGTCCACCGACTCCATTGCCTCCAGCTCGCGCGTCTCAAACTCATCGAGTTCCTTTTCGTAGCGGCTTACTTCGTGGCCCAGCGCGTTGAATTCTTCATTTTTCTTGGTCTCGAACTGTTGGTTTTTGAGCCGCTTGATCGTCGTGCGACGCGTCTCGGCGTCCATCTCGATTTTTTTCACAGCGAGTTCGGCGGCGAGGAATTCGTCGTGGGCTTTTTTCACGGCGGCGGTGTCACCGGCCAGTTTCGCCTTCGCCCGTGCCTCGTCCTGAGGGAGCTTCGCCAATTCTTTCCGCAAGGCGATCAAGCGCCTGTCCCTATCCTGCAATACCAGCAATGCGCGTATCTCATCCAACATAAGTGAGAACTAACCGCCCGAGCCTCGTCCCGCAAGCTCCGCTTCCGGCATTGCGCACCATGATGTGCTTGCCCCGCTCCGCCGCGTCCGTTACCGCTGTCGCCGCATGAGCGAAACTTCCACCCAACCGCAGTCCACCGAAGCAGAACTAATCGCCGTCCGCCGCGAGAAGCTCGCCAAGCTGCGCGCTTTGGGGGTCGATCCGTTCGGTGCCCGTTTCGAGACCACGATTTCCCCGGCGGATCTCAAAGCCGATTACGCGGACGAAAAAAAGGTCACCACCGCCGGCCGCATCATCGCGCTGCGCGACATGGGGAAATCCGTTTTCTTCAGCATCGGCGACGCCCACGGCGCGATCCAATGCCACCTCAGCGTGAAGGATCTCGATGAAACGCAAGCTGCGATCTGGAAGTGCCTTGACCGCGGGGACTGGGTCGGTGTCACGGGGGAAACCTTCACCACCCGCACCGGCGAGCCGACGATCAAGGCCGAGTCCTTCACCGTGCTCTCGAAATCCCTGCGGCCGATGCCGGACAAGTTCCACGGCCTCTCCGACCGGGAGACGAAATACCGCAAGCGCCACCTCGACCTGATCGGCAACCCGGACAGCTCTGCGCTGTTCATCACCCGTTCGAAGATGATCGCGGAAATTCGCAGCTTCCTACATGCGCGGGACTTCCTGGAAGTGGAGACTCCAATGTTGCAATCGGTGGCGGGTGGCGCTGCCGCACGCCCGTTCGAGACGCATCACAACGCCCTCGGCATGCCGCTCACCCTGCGCATCGCGCCGGAACTTTTCCTCAAGCGCCTGCTGGTCGGCGGTTTCACGAAAGTCTTCGAACTCAACCGCAACTTCCGCAACGAGGGCATTTCGCGCCGCCACAACCCCGAATTTACCATGCTTGAGGCCTATTCGGCGTTCTCCGATTTCGAGGAAATGGCGAACCTCGTGGAGGAAATGACCTGCCACCTCGCGGAGAAATTCTGCGGCGGGCTGAAGATCGAGCACAAGGACGAGGACGGCAATATCACCCGCACCATCGATCTCACACGTCCTTGGAAACGCGCGAACTACCACGACCTCATCAAGGGCGCGGCGGGCGATGATTTCTTCGATATCACCCCGGAGCAACGCCGCGCGAAATGCGAGGAACTGGGCGTGCAGCTTTCCAAAAACATGGAGGACTTTGAGGTCATTCAGCAGGTTTTTGAGAAAAAAGTCGAGGAGCACACCTTCGATCCCTGTTTCGTCACGCGCGTCGCCAGCGAGTTGGTTCCGCTGGCGAAAGTCACGCCCGGCGGTAGGACGGTCGAGGTTTACGAACTCATCATCAACGGCCAGGAAATTTCACCCGGTTACTCTGAACTCAACGATCCCGACCTCCAGCGCGAGCGCCTCGAGCACCAGGCCGGCGGTGAGGAAGAGCAGAAGGTCGATTACGATTTCATCGAAACCCTAGAGCACGGCATGCCGCCCGCCGGAGGTATCGGCATCGGCATCGACCGCCTCGTGATGATGCTCACCGGCGCGCCGACGATCCGTGATGTGGTGCTTTTCCCGCTTCTGAAGAAGAAGGAATAGCCTGCACATGAGTTCATCGGGGCCGTTTTCGCTTCACTCGCTGCGTGGGAGGTTCTGCGGACAACCGGATTTCATCCATCACGCTCGCCGAGGTGATTATGAGCGCGGGGTTGATCGCAACACCCCCGCTGCATAGCGCCTTGGCCGTCCATTTGTTGCATCCGTTGAGCAAGTGGTATTTGCCTTCACCCTGATAAAATTGGCTGTCCCCATAAAGGCCGACGGATGATCGGATCGGTTCACCCGCTTGATCCTTGGCAAAGCTGGATTCGATAAATTCACAAAGCCTCTCCATGCCCTCGTCAGTCAGGAAAACGCTCCGCACTTCGCTTGTCGGGAAATACATGGCGGGATTGCCCTCGAAGCCAACCACATGAACCACCGTATCGCTTGGTAAAAACACCGCGTTCAGGGTGAGCGTGGCGGTGATTTTATCCGCCTGATAAAACCCTGCATCGCCCCAGCCGATCTCGTAGAATTCGGCTTTCGGAAAGCGATCGGCTAGCGAAGGCATTCGCCTGTTCAGCTTATTCCCATTCACGATGATTCCGGCGTGCCAACCGTGACTTGCAACATGGACATGTTGGTCGGGTATCTTGTTTGTAGGGTTGGATGCGCTGATCGCATGGGGCAAGGTCGCGCAACCGGGCAGCGTAATGAGAAGTAGATAAAGATGATGCTTCATGGGTATCAGCGGATTCAGCCGCCCCATGTTTACGCGGCGTCCGCATCCGCATCCGCGTCCAGCTTGCGGCGGCGCAGGGAAGGGGATTTCGTTCCCTCGACCACGTGGCGGTTGATTGAGACACCCTCGATATCGCCGCGGGAGGGCACATCGAACATGACGTCAAGCATCAGCTTCTCGAAAATGGAGCGGAGGGCGCGGGCACCGGTGCCGCGATCCACGGCCTGTTTCGCGATGGCACGGAGGGCGTCGCGGGTGATGCGCAGCTTCACGCTGTTGAGCGCGAGTTGTTTAGAGTATTGTTTCACTAACGCGTTCTTCGGTTCGGTGAGAATGCGGACCAGCTCGTCCTCGGTGAGCTTGCGCAGCGCGGTGATGACGGGAAGACGTCCGATGAACTCGGGGATCAGGCCGAAGTGGAGGAGGTCTTCCGGGAGGACTTTCTCGAGGATTTTCGAGGTCTTCTCGTCGAGCTCGGTGTGAGTTTGGTTATCGGAATGGAAGCCGAGAGTCCTGCTGCCGTGGCGGCGTTTGACGATGTCTTCCAAACCGACGAATGCGCCGCCGCACACGAAGAGGATCTTCTCGGTGTTGACTTGGATGTATTCCTGCTGCGGGTGCTTGCGGCCGCCTTGAGGAGGGACGTTGCAGACGGTGCCTTCGAGGATTTTCAGGAGAGCCTGCTGGACGCCCTCGCCGGAAACATCCCGGGTGATGGAGACGTTCTCGGTCTTGCGGCCGATCTTGTCGATCTCATCGACGTAGATGATGCCTCGTTCGGCGCGTTCCAAATCGAAATCCGCGGCCTGCAGCAGGCGGAGGATGATGTTTTCCACATCCTCACCGACGTATCCCGCCTCGGTGAGCGTGGTGGCATCGACGATGCAGAAAGGCACGTCAAGCACGCGGGCGAGAGTGCGGGCGAGCAGGGTTTTCCCGGAGCCGGTGGAGCCGAGTAGGAGGACGTTTGATTTCTCGATCTCCACATCCTTGAACTCGGCGGAAACGCCAAGGTTGTTCTGGTTGAGGCGGAGGTAGTGGTTGTAAACGGCGACGGAGAGGACTTTTTTCGCCATCTCTTGGCCGATCACATATTGGTCGAGCTCGTGGAGGAGCTCGGCGGGGGTCGGGATTTCCTCGCGCTTGTGGGAGGATTTCCCCTTGTTCTTTTTGCCTTTGGACTCGGGCGGGTTCAGTTCCTTTGCGAGGATATTGGAGCAAACATCCACGCACTCGTTGCAGATGTAAACACCGGGACCGGCGATGAGTTTTTTGACCTCTGAGTGGCTCTTTCCGCAGAAAGAGCACATGGTGAGATTGGACGCGCGAGCCATGGTGGAAACTTTAAATCTTAAATCTTAAATTCTAAACAAGAAACACGATCAGTCCTTTTTCTCGATCTCCGCTTGGATGGCGTCGGGGAGCTGTTTGCGTGATTCCAGAACCTTGTCCACGAGGCCGTAGGCGACGGATTGCTCGGCGGTCATGTAGTTGTCGCGGTCGGAGTCATGCTCGACTTCCTCGATGGTCTTGCCGGTGTGCTTGGCGAGGATGCCGTTGAGGCGTTTCTTGAGGTTGAACATGAAGCCGATCGTGCGCTCCACGTCGGAGGCGGTGCCCTGTGCTCCACCGGAGACTTTGTGGATCATCACGTGGGAGTTCGGCAGGCAGTAGCGCTTGCCTTTGGTTCCGGCGGTGAGCAGCACGGAACCCATGGAGGCGGCGATACCGATGCAGTAGGTGTTCACGTCGCAGGTGAGGAACTGCATCGTGTCATACATCGCGAGGCCGGCGGTGACGGAACCGCCGGGGGAGTTGATGTAGATGTGGATGTCCTTTTTGGGATCCTGCATCTGGAGGAAAAGCAACTGCGCGATCACGGACGCGGCTACGCCGTCATCGATGGGGGTCGTGATGAAAATGATGCGGTCTTTCAGCAGGCGCGAGTAGATGTCGAACGAGCGCTCGCCGCGGCCATCGGACTCGATGACGATGGGCACGTAGTAGCTGTTTTGCGGGGCCTGCGGGGAGGCGCTGTTGGAGGGTGGGAAAAGGTTCATGGTGATTCGGCGGGTGTGGCTTCGAGTTCCTCGGCGGAAACTTCCGTTACGTTCGCGTGTTCGACGAGGAAGTCAATCGTGAGGCCGATGAGGAGTGATCTGTTTATCGACTGGATGCCGCGGGTGCGCTGGAGATCTTTGATGACCTTTTTGATCGGCTCCTTGCGGGCGGTCGCGATGCGCGAGATGTGGGCGAACAAATCCGAATCAGGCACGGTGATTTTCTCGGCCGCGGCGATTTCCTGGAGGAGGAAATTCGTGCGGAGGTTCGTGACGGCGCGCTCGGTGGCGAGGGAGAAGATTTCCTCCTGGCGCGCCATCATCTCCTCCTCGGAGGCACCGTGCTTGCTGCCTTCCTCGACGAGGCTGTCGGCCTGGCTTTGCGTCTCGCGCAGGACGATTTCCTCGGGCAGTTCGAAGCTGACCGATTTATTCAGGTGAGCGACGATCTGGTTGACCTTGAACTCGCTGATCTGCTTCGCCTTTTCCAGGGTCATGTTACTGCTGATGAGGTCTTTGAGCTCAACGAGAGTCTTGCCGGGCAGGAGCTTTTCAGCAAAGGCATCGTCGAGTTCCGGCAGTTTGTTGGCCTTGATGCCTTGGAGGGTGGTCTGGAGGGTGATCTCCTTGCCGCGAAGTTCCTCGAAGGGGAAATCCTCGCCGAGAGAAATGGTCACGGCTTTTTCATCTCCGATGTTCAAGCCGGTGAGTTGCACCGCGTAGCCGGGAAGGAAATCGCCTTCCTTGACGGGCAGCCAATGGTTCTCGCGCTTGGCGAGGTATTGGCCTTTGTCGCCGATCACTTCGGTCAGCGGCAGCCCGCCGCATGTGGTGGTGAAATCGACGACCGCGATGTCATCCGCTTGCAGGGGGCGGCCATCGACGTCCTCGAACTCGGCGAGGCGCACGCGAAGGTCCTGGAGCTGCGCATCAAGTTCTTCATCGGTGATTTCGGCGGATGGGGCTTTCACCTCAATGCCCTTGTATTCCGGCAGTGTGATTTCCGGAGCGAGGATCAGCTTCGTTTCGAAAGTGATAGAGCCGTCCGGGCGCTCGTTGAGGTTATCAGGAAATCCAAAATCGAGCACTTTGAGGTTCTCCTTTTCCAACGCCTGATCGCAGGCCTCGCCGAAAAGCGCATCGGTTAGCTCTTCTGTGATTTGCTTTCCAAATCGCTGCTGGACCACATTCTTAGGCGCTTTACCGGGGCGGAAACCTGCGATCTTTGCCTGCGAGGCGTAGGTGGAGGCGATCTTCGTGCGCTTCGCTGCGACATCGGCGGCAGGAACCTCCACGTTGAGGGTTGCGATGCATTTCGGCTGTTTTTCGACGACGATATTCATTAAGTTCTGAGTTGGGAGGGGGAACCTAGGGACGGGTGGGCGGGGTTGGCAACTTTCAACTCTCTAAAAAATTTGCGCTGAGCGAGGGGTCGTGGGTCTTTTCCTCTTTATCTCACCGGCTTGATCCAGATGTTGCGAAACGCGACGGGATTGCTGTGGTTCTGAAGAAAAACGGGTCCTTCGGGGGAGGTGAGCGGCGAGTTGAGCGGGGCGGCGGCGGTGTTGTCTTTGGTGAGTTCCAGATCTTCGTGAACGAGGACACCGTTGAGTTTGACGGTGATGCGCGGCCATGCGGTGCGCTTGCCTTCGGCGTCGAATTTGGCGGCGGTGAAATTGACGTCGTAAGTCTGCCATGAAAGCGGAGGGAGACACATGTTGAGGCGCGGCTGGGCGACGGAGTAGATGCCGCCGGTCTCATTATCCTTACCCTCGAGTCCGAATGAATCGAGGATCTGCGTTTCCCAGCGACCGCTGTGGTAGATGCCGCTGTTGCCACGCCCCTGGCCGCGGGCGGCGGGCATGTAGGGCGTGCGGAACTCGAGGTGGAGTTGATAACTGGCGAAGGTTCGCTTGCTAGTCACGTTCGTCGCCTGCAAGAGCCCATCGATCATCTTGCCGTTCTCCCATGCGTCCGTGTTCGTGCCATCAAAAAGAACGACCGCGCTCTCCGGCGGCTTTGCGCCGAGTGTGGAGCTTTCTCGTTCGACCCGCGTGAGCTTTCGCAACGTTCCGTCGGGAGTTTTCAGGGCGAGGAAGCCTTCTTCCAAAGCGATGGTGAACTTGTCCGTTTCTGTGGATTCTCTTTTCCGTAAACCTTTCACGGCTGTCCGTGCTTTGCCTTGCTCCCATCCCGCGCCAGGGAGTCCGCCCTCGTGGAGATAAACATCAAATTTACCCTCGCCGAGCGCCACGACTTGTGCGCCCATGGTTTCATCGCGGTATTCACCTTGAATCAGGAAATCGGGATCCTCCGCGCTTGCGGTTTTCGGATCTGTCCATGCGGTGGGGGCTTGCTTTTTCTCGGCGTGGGCGGGGAGCAGGGCGAGACTAACGAAAAGAAAGCCGATGGCGGGAATGTGATTCATGCCAACGTTACTCATCCGGCATGGCGACTTTTTACAAATTATTTAGTTCAGCACAGGCCGAGTCATCTGAAAATTTGTTGCGCGGGGCGGGGGGGCGTGACTAGGGTAACGGCCTACTGCTGTGTTCGACTAGTTTGGTAGCTGGCCCGGACCAATGTAAATATAACGGGGTCACTAACCGCCGGGCCATTGTCATGCCTTCTCAGGAAGACATGCTACCCGAAGGACGATCCCACTTTTTGAGCAACCGGAACGTGGCTCACAGCGCCAAAGACGGCACAGCGGTTCCCCTTTTTTTCCGACGGCGAGGTTGAAACCTCCACCGGAGGGTTCATGTTCACCACGCTTATGAAGTTCACCGAGATGTATTTCCTTTTAGTCATGATGGCCTGCACGGTATTCGCGGCGGAGGTAGCAGAGCAGAAAGCTGATGTGGAGGGGGTGGAGGATCTGGTCACGCGGCTGTCATCGGATTCGTTTCGCGAAAGGGAGGTTGCCACCCATGCGCTTTGGCAACAGGGCGAAGCGGCGCTAGAGATGCTGCGTGCGGCCAGTGTTTCCGATGATCCGGAAAGGGCGAAGCGCGCGGCGAGCGTGCTCGAGAAAGTGGAGCTTCGTATCACACCGGAGACCCCGCCAGAGATTTTCGAGCAGATCAAGCGCTACCAGGCAGCTCCGCAAAACCTGAAGGCGACCCACATCAACGAGCTCCGCCGGATGAAGGCCTACTTCCAGATCTTGAAACTTTACTCGCTGGAGAAACGTCCTGGGACCAGGTTGGAAATGGCTCCGTTGATACGAGGGATCGCGATGCTAGGTGCCCGGGAGGCACTCGTGGCAAATGATTACGCCACGGCGGAAGGACTGTTGCGGATGTCGGCGAAGGAACCGAACGATCTGATCGCGCTGGCGTGGGTTTATCGCAGCATGGGGAAACTCGCTGAAGGCATGGAGGAACCGCCCACACCCGAGGATGTGGCGACAGAGGATTGGAAAATTGCGTTGCTCCGCGTGAAGGGTGACATAGATGGCGCGGCGCGGCTCGCGGAGGAGTCGCGGCGCACGCGCACACTCGCTGGGTTGAAGGTGCTGCAAGGTGATCCGACGCTTTGGATGCGCCAGAACGGTAACGGCGAAAAGGTAGCTCAAGCACTGCCAGCCTATGTGGATGTCGCGCTGAAACGCTGGGAGGGAAAAAAAGTCAACGAGGTTGATTTCGCGCCGCTTTTGCAGATCCTCAATGCCCGCGATTCCGACGACCAAACGCAGGCGGTCGCGTCGCTCGCTGCGCTAGGCAGGATGGCGGAGGTGGAGAAACATCAAGCGAAGGAAAATCCCGAGCTCGGCTTCGTGCATTACCTCTCCCAAGAACGCATCGCTGAGGCGCTTGAGACGTTTGGGCTGGATCCGGAGAAGCCCGATTACACCGCGTGGGCCAAGGAGCGTTTCGCGGAGATGATCAATGATGAGGAGGAGGATGGTGGCGACGGCTCGCCGCCCATGGAATTGCTGATGATCGCTAGCTTTCTGGAGACGCGCGGGCTCATGAAGGATCTGGATGATGCCTACTCCGCGCCGCTTGCAAATTATGCGAAGGAGCGACCGGAGGGCTTTATGAATTTCATAGGTTCGTTGTTCGAACCCACTTCCGGTGCACCGCGTTTCGCAGCGGCCAGCGGGGAGTTCTGGGCTGGCGCAGACGAGAACCGCTGGGGGGAGCTTTTCTCCACGGCTTTCGGCGAGGAGCCGGAGGTCGCGGAATGGTTGGCTTGGGTCGTGGAAATCGAGCCGGGCATCAGCCGTCCCGATACGCTCCGCGTTATGATGGCTCTTTTCGGGGTGGGATCTGATCCCGATCATTTGTATGACAAGTGGTTGGATAAGGCTTGGGAAGCGATTAAAAAAAGCCCGGAAGCGGACAAGCATGACCATCTTGAAAGGATTCGCACGCTAGCAGTCGCTAGGCAGGATGTGGCGACCGCCCTGAAAGCCCGCGATGCGCTCGACGAGGATTCCAGAGCCTCAGCGATGTGGCCTTCGATCGACAAATATCTCAGCGCCGCGTCGCGTTGGAAAGACGCCGTCGGCATCATTGAGGAGACTGGCAACTTAAAAAACTCACCCGATTTCCATGCTTACATGGCGGTCACTTTGCGGCGTGCGGGTTTCACACAACGAGCCGCGGAACATGACGCGCTCGCCGAAAAGCTTTCACTCGGATACTCGCCTACTTGTTCTCGTATCGGAAATCTCTACGTCTATGGCGGTGAACTGAAACAGGCAGCGGTTTGGTATCGCCGTGCCGCCTTGCATGCGGATACTTCGGAAAGCGATTTTGTGGCCGTACTCGATACGTATGCCCGCTCGATGTTTGAGGATGGCCGCTGGGAGATTGCGGCTTCCTGTTACGAGATCCTAGCGCAGGCCTATGCGAGTAAACAGTTTTCCGGTGGAGCCCTCTCCGGATACTCCAAGGCGCGCCTTAACGCCGATCTGGCGAAAGCGCTCGCCATACTGCCCGATGACCGGGAGCGCGCCATCGCCCTACTCGATGGAATTTACCAAAATTTCAAGACCGACGGTATCCTTGCGGACGACTTCTTCCCCATGCTCCGCAAGGTCGGCCTCAATAAGGAACTTGAGAAATGGTTCGGTGAATCGTGGGCGGAAATTTCCGCCGTGATCGAGCGTTTCCCCGATTGCGACAACACCGGCAACACCGCCGCATGGCTCGCATCACGTGCCCAGATGAAGCTTCCCGAGGCGGAAAAACATCTCCAGAACGCTCTCGCGGAAAACCCCGGACAAGCGGCATACCTAGATACGATGGCGGAAGTCCGCTTCGCCATGGGCGACCGCGCGGGCGCGGTGAAATGGTCGGAGCGCGCTCTGCTGCACTATCCGCTCATTGATACGCCCTACGACACGATGATCCGGAAACAGCACCACCGCTTCCGCCGCGACCCGTTGCCGGATTGATCCGAGTAGGTTTTCATCACCCTTAGAACTGATTTGGAACAAAATATCCCAGCGGTCGAAAAAGATAAAATGTTCAAGAAAAACGCTTGTGAAATTTTTCACAAGCTACCACGTTCCCGCGCGGCGCGATGCCGCATCCCATTTTTCTCCCATGGCGAACATTTTCCCACGCTGGTCCAACCTGCTGCCGCTACAAATCGCATTTTGCCTCGGAACGGTGGGTGCCGGGGTCGTTGTCGCATTTAACTACTACGCCACGCCGAAGGCACAAGTGGTTGGTTACAAACCGAACCAGCCGATCCCGTTCTCACACAAGATCCACGTCGATCAGCTCGGCCTCGATTGCCGTTACTGCCATTCGTTCGCGGACGTTTCCGGGCATTCCAATATCCCTAGCGGCAACACCTGCTGGAACTGCCACCAGCACGTCCAGAAGGACAGCCCGAAGCTTGAGCCGCTGCACGTTTCCATGAATCCGGCGCACCCCCGCTACGACGGCAAGCCGATCGAATGGGTGCGCGTCCACAAGTCCCCGGACTACGTGTATTTCAACCATTCCGCCCACGTGAACCGCGGGATTTCCTGCCAGAGCTGCCACGGCGACATCCACAAGATGGATGTGGTCTATCAGGATCAACCTCACTCGATGGGCTGGTGCCTCGATTGCCACCGCGCCCCGGAGAAGCATCTCCGCCCGCTGGAGGAGGTTTTCAATTTCAACTACGGCGATGGCGATGTGGCGAAATACACCACCGACGGATCGATCCAGACCACCATCGATCTTGGCAAGAAACTGAAGGAAACCTTCAATGTCCATCCTAAGTCCAGCTGCACCTCCTGCCACCGCTAACCTGTTTCCCACGAAAATTTTTCCCGCCGCCCTGATATGAGCAAACGCATTTGGAACCATCCGGAAGTCCCGCAGGACGAAACGACCGTCTCGTGGCGCAGCGCCGGACAACTCCGCGACACCGCCGAGTTCCGCACCTGGCTAGACCGCGAGTTCCCGCAGGGTGCTGCCGAAATGGCGAACCAGGACGAACTGGAAACCTCGCGCCGCACCTTCCTGAAACTGATGGGCTCCTCCACCGCGCTCGCCGGTTTCGGGATGGTCGCCTGCCGCCGCCCGGAGGCATACCTCGTGCCTTACACCAAAGCTCCCGAGTGGGTGATACCCGGGAAAGCCACCTACTACGCCTCTAGTATGCCGCGCGCCGGCGGTGCCGTGCCACTCGTCGTCACCACCCACGAAGGCCGCCCTACCAAGGTCGCCTCCAACCGCCTGCACCCGGACTACGAAGGCACGGACGCCTTCGCCCAGGCCTCGGTTCTTGATCTTTACTCGACCTCCCGCTCGCGGAAATTTCTCAAGGCCGGCAAGGCGGCGAAACGCTCTGAATTTGAGGCCGTCCTCGCCGCTCTCGCAAAAGACAAAACCGCGAAGATCGGTTTTGTTTTCGGTGCCGATGAAAGCCCTACCCGCCTCCGCTTGATCGCGGAACTCGCGAAAAACGATAACGCGAAATTTTACCAATACGAGGCGCTCGCCGCCAACGACAGCACGATCCTCGGCGAGGGCGTGAAGCTGGTTCCCGATTTCGCCAAAGCCGACCGCATCCTCTCGCTGGACTGCGACTTTGCGGGCACGGATCCGCAGGGATCGAACATCGCTTTTTTCAACCGCAGGAAGCCCGAAGGACAAGGCTACAAGGCCAAACCCGATGCGGCTTCGATGAACCGCCTCTACTCGGTGGAATCCGCTTTCACGCTGACCGGCGGCATGGCGGATCACCGCCTACGCGTCGCTCCAGGCATGGTCGCTGCCTTCGCCGCGCAGATCGCGCGTGAGTTCGATATCGCGGCGGAAGGCATCGCGCCGATCACCGACGCGGAACAGCTCAAGTGGGTCAAGGCGCTCGCTGCCGATCTCAAGGCCAGCGGCGCGAACACCGCTGTTCTCGCCGGTTCCCGCCAGTCCGCCGCCGTGAAGCACCTAGCGCTGGCGATCAACCTTGCGCTTGGCAACATCGGCTCCGGTGTTTCCGCTTTCCAGACTGGCGTGAAGGGCTTCGGCGGCATCGCTGCGCTCACCGCGGATCTCCAGAATGCCGCCATCGAGACGGTCATTTTCCTAACCCCTTCCAATCCCGTTTACGACGCGCCCGCCGACCTGAAATTCGGCGAAGCCCTCGCAAAAGCGAAAACCTCCATCCATCTCGGCCTCCGCACCGATGCCACGGCGCATGCCTGCACCTGGCACGTTCCCGCCGCGCATTACCTAGAATCCTGGGGCGATGCCCGCAGCTCCCGCGGCGCGTTCACGGTCGTGCAGCCGATGATCCTGCCGCTCTACCCCGATTGCGTGGCGGAGCTTGAACTGCTGCTTGCGCTTCTTTCCGAGGATGGAAAGCTCATCACCGGGGAAGGGGAGGATGGCAAGCCCGCGCCCGCACTTGAGGCAGTGAAAACCACCTTCGCCAAGGACAAGGCAGCCTGGAAGAATCTATTGAAAAACGGTTTCGATGCGAGCGACACCTACGCCGCCACCACTCCCGCCCTTTCCGGCAACGCCGCCACCGATATCGCGAACGCTAAGGCTGGCGCTCCAAGCAAGGACAAGCTCGACGTGATCTTCGCCACCGACGCCTCGGTCTATGACGGCCGCTGGATCGACAATGGCTGGCTCCAGGAAGCTCCCGATCCGGTCTCGAAACTCACCTGGGACAACGCCGCTCTCATCGCGCCGAAGACCGCCAAGGAACTCGGCATCTATGACGAGATCATCCAGCTTGAGACCACTTTCGCATCGCGTTCCCCGGACAATGAGGGAAGCGGCCGTAAATCGCCCGTCATTTCGTTGGAAGTCAACGGCAAGACCTTGGAGATCCCCGTCCTCGTGTCCTTCGGACAGGCTGAGAACACGATCATCATCCCGCTCGGCTACGGTCAAGGCTTCAACGGCGACGACGAACTGGAACGCGATACGAAAAACGCAAACCACGTCGGCCTCGTCGGCGTGAACCGCGGTTTCGACGCCTACCCGCTCCGCACCCAGGACACCGCCTATTTCGCCAGCGGCGCCAAGGTTACCAAAACGGAAAAACGCTACTCGGTCGCGCTCACTCAGGAGCACAACGCGATGTATGGCCGTGCGCTTGCCCGCGAGATTTCCACGGACACCATCGACCACAAGGGCGATTTCAAGTCGCAGCTCGCGAAGGTGAAGAAGCAGGGC
>CAMCXJ010000006.1 GCA_945883455.1 Prosthecobacter debontii | reverse complement strand
CTTGAACTCGTCGATTGACGCAATCAGACGGAGGATCTCATTGGATGGCTGGAAACGAGGTGGGAGCATCGGCGCGTGAGTATCCTACCTCCATTCCCATCCATTTCCATCCATTTATTCTCCAATTTCCTCCATTCTCAGAAACCTCGTCTAATGGCGTTGCGTCCCCGCGTGTCGATGTGGACAAAGCCGGACGATGGGTAGATGCCCAGACCACCGGTGAACTGGCTCGCCTTCCGCCATTCGAGCAGCCGATCATAGACGCGTTGGGGGCTGATACCGTCGAAAGTGATGTCGAGCATTGTTGGGTCTTTTCAGATTGATATTTTCAGAGATTCCCCGTCTTTCGCTTTGTTTCGGCTATTCGGTAAAATAACAGGCTTCCGTCTCCTCTTTTCGCTAAAGCTACGGGAGGACAAGCGTATCACACCATGTGCTTTGCGGAGGAGTTGAAAACGTCCTCCTGGATGGCACGCAGGGCAAAAAACGGAAGCGCTCGCACCGCACAGTCTCGCGCAGGCTGAGTCGGTGGCGTTCTCGCGGGACGGCAAGTCGATCTGCGCCGTTTCCGAAAAGCCGAGCTCGCCCATCGTCCGCTACGTCGCGGCTGATTAAGGATCTCCGGGTAGTTCGACCTTATCGCCGAGGTGGGTCGGGGCGGTGTCGAGGAAGTTCACATCGAGCCACATCTTCACCCGCGCGCCGACCTCGCGGAGCTTGGTTTTGTAACCGGCTTGAAGTTCCACGTCCTGCGCGTTGAAGCCGAAGGCCTCGATCCCGTTCGCCTGAGCAAGGTAGATCGCGCGCTCATTCTGGAAGCGCTGGCTGACGACAAGGATCTTGTCCGCACCGAAAATTTTCTTGGCACGCACTACGGAATCGAGCGTCCGCAGTCCGGCGTAATCGCAGACGATGCGTGAGGCCGGCACTCCCTCCTCGACCAGCGCGTTCTTCATTTTCTGCGGTTCGTTGTAATACTTGCTGCGATTGTCGCCTGAGACGATGAACGTCTCCACCTTGCCCGCTTTCCAGACCTTTACCGCCGCATCGATACGGTAGCGGAAGTAGCGGTTTTCACGACCCTGGAAGCGGTCAGTGGTGCCTAAAACTAGCCCCACCTTGGCGGTCGGTAGGTCTTTCACATCTTCGAAAAGTTTGCCCTGCGAAGCCCACACCGCCGTGGCATTCGCGTAAATGATCAGTCCCACGCCGAGCAGTAACAGCAGCAGCGCAAAGAGACTCATCCGCTTGAGCCACTTAAGCAGGATTGCTTTCGTATTCGCTTTCAAGATGTCTTTGCCACGGTAGCGGCTTCGGGTTTTGGTGGCCACTGGAGCAGGGATTTCATGGCATCCATGAAAGGGGTCTGGCACGGCGTCTCGGGAGCCAGCACGCGGAGGCGGCTGGATGTTTCGCGAAACTCGATTTTCTTGAAACGACCCAACAGCTCGCCGTCGATCTGCACCGGCACCTCGCGTTCACAAGACACGGTAATGCCCTCTGATTGGAAGTAGGAAGTGGAGTCCGCGAGGTCGATCCCGCCCAGTGCGAACCCGTGCAGCGAGTCGAGCACGAAGCGGTATCCGGCTTCCTTGAAAACGATCACATCGAGCTTGGAGTCGAGGTTGTCGGCGTTGCGGAAAAGACGGAATTGCCCGCCGTAGAGAGAACCATTCCCGCAGAGCACAGCCACGCCTGATTCGCGATGTCCCTCCACGGTCACGATTTCTAACTCAGGAGGTTTACCCCCGAGCACTTTCACGGCGGCCAGCAGATACGCGAGTGGCCCCAGCATTTTTTTACTCTCCCATTTCGTCTCCTCGATGACCTTCGCATCGAAGCCCACACCCGCCATTTGCACGAAGGGAGAGCCGTTCGCGGTGAAGAGATCGACCTCGCGGATCAGGCCTTTTTCGATGACCTCGAGAGCCTTGGGCAAACTGTTCGGATCGATGCCGAGTTCGCGGGCGAAGACATTCATCGTGCCCGCGGGCATGATGCCGAGCGCGGTGCGGCTGCCCGCGAGGCCGGAAACCACGGCATTGAGGGTGCCGTCGCCGCCCGCAGCGATCACCACCGGCTCGCCGTCGTCCGCGAATTTCCGAGCCAGCTCCACCGCTTCCTGTCCGCTGTTCGTGGCGTAGAGTGCGAAACGGTTCGCGTGATCCATGAGAAACTGCCGCGCCTTCCCGCCCTTTTCGCTGCGCGCGCGGGGATTGAAGATCAGCGGGTATCGCCGTGGAATGGGCATGGCCTGATTCTTCGCCTATCCGCGCGACATGGGCAACCCGATTTCCTGCAGCGCCTCCAGCACCAATCCCACCGGCAAGCCCATCACGTTGTCGTATCCGCCGGAAATCCTTTCCACGATCAGCTCGCCGCGATCCTGGATGCCGTACGCGCCTGCCTTATCGAGCGGACTGGTCAACGCCAGATAATCGGAAATGCCGACCTCATCGAGTTCGCGAAAAACCACATCTGTCACGGCATGAAACGTTCTAAGTTTCCCATCCGCATCCACCACGCACACACCTGTACAGACCTGATGAGTCCGTCCGGAAAGCCGGCGCAGCATCCCGTGCGCCTCCGCCAAATCCTTGGGTTTGCCCAAAGGATGGCTATCGATGAAGACCAACGTATCCGCCGCGATCACCACCGCGCCCGGCATGGAAACGGCCGCCGCCTTCAATCGTGCGTTCTCCTCGCAAAGCCCAGCCATACCGAGTGTAGCGTCGTGGATTTCCTCGGCGGGGGACGGAATCACTTCGAAGCAAAGCCCCGCCGCCGTCAGCAGCTCCCGCCGCCTTGGCGAACCCGATGCCAGCACGATCCTCATCCGGCAAACGCACTCGATTCCACACCTTTCACCCCCAGCCCGCGGATGCGGAACAGCCGCCCCGCGAGCTCTTCCTCCACGCTCTTGTGGATGCCGGTGGTCACATAAAGATCGTCCAACCCCGCACCTCCGAAGGCACAAGAAGTTGTTTCCAAGCAGGGCAAATCGATTTTCCGCAGCTCTTTCCCGCTGCGCGGATCGAAGCAGCAGACGCACGCCCCGTGGCAGAACGCGACCCACAGGTTACCGTCCGCGTCGATCGTCATGCCGTCCGGCGAGGTTTCATGATGCGCAGTGGAAACGACGCTCCGCTCATTCGTAAGTAACCCCTCCGCGTAATTGAAAGCCAGCACCTCCTTGCGCGGAGTATCGATGTAATAACAGGTTTTCCCGTCCGCCGACCACACGATGCCGTTCGAGTTCGTCACCGGTTCGTAGGCCACGTGGAGGGTGAGGTCGGGGTCGAGGCGGTAGAGCTTCGCGTCGCCGGTTTTTTTCACGAGGCTGATCGTCCCTGCGAAAAAGCGCCCGTCCGGTGAGCACTTGCCGTCGTTGAAACGGTTGTCGGCCTTGTCCGTTTCGGGATCGGCGATGGCCGCGATGTCGCCGGTTGTTTCATCTAAGAAAAAGATCCCGTCGTCCCCCGCGAACACCAACCCGCCGCCCTCGCGCGGCACCACCGTCCCCACGCGCTGGCCGACATCCCAAGAAGTTTCCTCCCCCGTCTGCGGCATGAAACGGTGAATGCGTTGACCTTCGATATCGATATAGTAGAGGCAGCCTTGCCACCAAACCGCCCCCTCGCCCCACTGCGACTTCACTGTTCCGACAACCTCAATGTTGATCATGCGCGGACGCTAAAAACCAAAGCGACGAGTGGCGATACCAAAAATGGCGAGCAAAGATGGAACCGATTAGTTATGAAGATATCCGGGCACCGTTGCGGCGAGCTGTTATCACGCTCATCAAGAGCGGTGATTAGGCTCTAATAACTCAACGGAGAAGAGACGGCGGACGCGGATAAGAGGGGCTGGACTCCTTGAATATCGACTCCGTGACCTCCGTTTCTTCTCCGCATCCTCCGTTTTGAAATGTTCCGCGATGAAATTCGATTTTTTCATAATGTGCATACTCCGCTAGCCAAACCCTGCGGCAGTGTTATCTTTCGCCAGAAGAATATCCCTACAAAGAATGGCACAACAAATCGACACCTACGCTCGGAACATTTCCGATGAGAAGCAGCATTCCGTGATCGACGGCTCGACGAAAGGCACGGAAAAACGATATTCCGTCCTCTTCAAAGATTATGAAGATCCGAACTCCCTCCGCAAACTCGCCGGTTCGATCAAGGATCACACCCTACACCACCTCGACGAGTATCTAGAGAAAGCGGAAAAAGCTCTGACAGATCGAGGCGCGCATGTCCATTATGCCTCCACGGATGAGGACGCGCGACAGGCGATTCTTTCTATTCTTCGCGAGCACGGCGTCACGCAGCTCACGAAATCGAAGTCGATGGCAGCGGAGGAAATCCACCTAAATTCGTTTCTGATTGAGAACGGCATCGAATGCTTGGAATCTGATCTCGGTGAGTTCATCATCCAGCTTGATGGCGATGAACCTTCGCACATCGTAAAACCCATCATT
The DNA here is from genome assembly GCA_945883455.1 of Prosthecobacter debontii. Classification (GTDB taxonomy): domain Bacteria; phylum Verrucomicrobiota; class Verrucomicrobiia; order Verrucomicrobiales; family Akkermansiaceae; genus Luteolibacter. The sequence continues at coordinate 22,150 of CAMCXJ010000006.1, read as the reverse complement.
CACAAGAACCGCCGTGATATCGCGAAAACGTTTCTGCGAGAAGGTGTCGCAACGGATTACAACGATGATCCAGAGACGATCACCCGCCGCGCCCGCGTGCACCTTCGGGGGAAATACATGACCGCAGAGGCGGGCATCACCGGCGCAAATTTCGTCTGCTCCGACACCGGGAGGCTCGTCCTTGTGACCAACGAGGGCAACTCACGTTTCGGCAACGCTCCCAACAATCTGCACATCGCCTTGGTGGGTATTGAGAAAATCATCCCGAAAGAGCGTGACCTTTCCGTATTCCTTAACCTACTCGGGCGCTCCGCCACGGGTCAGCAGCTCACGGTTTACACCGAGTTTATCAACGGCCCGAAATCCGCGAACCAACCCGACGGCCCGGAGCACATGCATGTGGTCTTCATCGACAACGGACGCACCGACGTACTCGCTTCGGATTGCCGGGAAATCCTGCGCTGCATCCGCTGCTCCGCGTGCCAGAACGTATGCCCGGTCTATCGCCAGGCGTCGGGGCACGCCTACCGCTCTACCTATGGCGGTCCGATCGGCGCGGTGCTTTCGCCCATCCTCTTTGGCAGCCGTTTCCCAGAACTCGCTGATCTCCCGAAAGCATCTTCGCTATGCGGCGCGTGCAATGAGGTCTGCCCAGTTGACATCCCCATCTCTGACCTCCTGTTGCGTCTCCGTGACAAGGCGAAACGCGAGGAAATCCCCTCCGAAGGCGCGATCCCGATGTCTCCCTTCGCCACCCTCGCCACCTCCCCTTCCCTGTGGCGCACGGCGATGACCATGTCCAAAGCGATGAATCACCTGCCCATCCAAGTCGCCCCGATCAAGCCGCTCCAAGATTGGCTCGGCCAAAGGACGCTGCCCGATTCTCACGGCGGGGATTTCAGAAAATGGCTGAAAGAGAGGCGGAGATAAATCGGCTTACCTTTAAACGGAGGATGCGGAGGAGACGGAGAGAACGGAGTTAGAGATATGAAATTGTTTTATGAGGAACTTACTGGGAAAATCATCTCGGCCGCGATAGCGGTTCACCGCGAATTAAAACCGAGGCTTGATGAGAAGATTTACGAGCGGGCATTGTGTATTGAGCTTGCCGAACAAGGGATTGGATTCGAGCAGCAACCGAGATATGACGTTCTCTACAAAGGTAGATATCTCGGTCATCTAACTCCTGATCTCGTGGTTGAAAATAAGATCATCGTGGATCCAAAATGCGTGGATTCCTTCTCGTTGGCAAACGAAGCCCAGATGCTCGGCTACCTCAACATCACCGGCCTGAGTGTGGCTCTCCTCCTAAATTTCAAAGCATGGCCGCTAGGCAAAAAGCGTATCCTCCATCCAAACATAAAAAACACACAACCCTAGCTCCGTTACTTCCGTGTCCTCAGTTACCTCCGTTTTAAAATCTAGCCCAAATCCCCAAGAAACCATGTCCCGTTCCCAAATTTTCTCCAAAATCCGCGAGACCACCACGAACCTAAAATCCAAGGGTGCCTATCCAGATTACGATACCTCCGTAATGCACTCCGCCGCGAAGCTGGTCGAACCGGATCTGTGGAAATGTTTCTCCGCTAACTTCAAAGCAGTGAACGGGCGACCCATGGATTCGGTGGCACAACTCATCGAATTTCTCGACGGCAACAACCAACGCTACGGCTACTGCGATCCCGCGCTTTACGAGTCCATCGGCTCAAAGCTCGTCGCCGCCGGGATCACGGTGGAAACCGAATACCACCGCGACCGCTACGACGATTACCGTTTCGGAATCACCCGCGCCACAGGAGCCATCGCAGAATCCGGCTCGCTAATCATCGATGATTTCCTGACCTCCAGCCGCCTCGCTGCGCTATCGCCTTGGGTGCATGTCGGAGTTCTGAAAAGGGAAGAAATCCTACGTACTATCCCCGACGCCATCGCCGCGTTTGGCGAGGCTCCCAACATCATCTGGTGCACCGGCCCTTCGAAAACGGCCGACGTGGAGGGCATCCTCATCGAGGGCGTCCACGGCCCCGGTGAGCAAATTGCTTTGCTGCTTGATTAACAGCAGGGTAATCCACGAATGCACGAGAATAATCACGAATCAGTTGCCGACGCATTGCCTCTTTACGCTCCACAGTGGATATTTCCACTTCGTAAATTTATCAGATTGACGAATCCCACCTAATCCGGTCGAGTGTCTCTACGTTATTGAGATTGAATCTCAATAGATGGAAGGAAGCAAAATACGATGAAAAATGGAATTCACAGCAGGCAAGGAAAAATCGCGCCTCTCGCATTGGTGGGCATGATGCTGGGGGGACAAGCGGGCGGGCAGGACGCGCTGGGAACCTTGGCGCCGCTGACAGTGGTAGGCGGAGACGATCAGGTATTCCAGCTTCCCGGATCGGCGGCGTATGTGAGCGCTGAGGAATTCCGCTCGCGTGGCCAGACCAACCTCGCCCGCATCGCCGCCAAAGTGCCTTCCGTTTTCGTGCGGGACGAGGATGGCTACGGAAATTTTCCCAACATCGCACTCCGTGGAGTAGATGGCACGCGTTCGAGCAAAGTCACGCTGATGGAAGACGGGATTCTGACTTCTCCTTCTCCCTATTCCGCTCCGGCCGCTTACTACGCACCCAAAGCGAGCCGGATGTCCGCCATTGAGTTTTTGAAAGGTTCCTCCCAGGTGAAATACGGCCCCCACACCACCGGTGGTGCCGTCAATTTCCTTTCCACCCCCATTCCCGCCGACGGCGAAAACAACTTTTTCTCCCGCACCACTTTTGGCACCGACCAAACATTTTTCAACCAGACGTGGTACGGCGACACCCAGTCCACGGATGCCGGAACATTCGGCTATCTCCTCGAACTCCACGCGATGACCAGCGAAGGCTTCCGTGACATCGACGGCACGTCGAAAGACTCCGGCTTCGATCTCATCGAGCCGATGCTCAAGCTCTTCTACGAGCCGAACACCGACCTCAAGCAACGCTTCGAAGCAAAGGTGGGCTACACCGATTTCGACGCGAACGAATCCTACGGCGGCATCACCGTAACCGACCTGCGCAGCGATCCGAACCGCCGCTACTCCTCCACCCAGTTTGACCATCACACCGCCGAGCATTTCCGAACCTACCTGAAATGGATCGCCGAACCTTCGGATGCGCTCCGCATCGAATCCGCTGTTTACTTCAATTCCTTCGAGCGCAGCTGGGATAAGCTCGACGGCCTGCGCGGCGCCGGGCTCCGCACCAACGTCGCCGAAGCCCTGCTCCACGCCCCCTCGCTCGCCGTTCTCCAGGGCACGGGTGCCGGTGAAATCTTCACCCGCGACGCCTTCCGCGACCACGAATCCTACGGCTGGCAAAACCAAGCCAACTTCCGCTTCGACACCGGCTCCGTATCCCACGACCTCGCCGTCGGACTCCGCCTCCACTACGACCGCGCGGGCGGCACCAACCAGCAGATCTTCTACACCTCGAACGGAACCGGTGGCTTCGGACCGGCCAACGCGGGCGCCGTCGGCTCCGCAGGCCTTCAGGAGGTCTTCGCCACCGCGCTGTATCTTGAGGATGAAATCAAGATCGGTGCCCTCACCCTGCGCCCCGGCATCCGCTATGAGCATCTCGATGTCGAGAACACCACGGCGGCGGGCGTGAACACATCCGGCGACGAACAGCTCCTCATGGGCGGCATCGGCGCGACCTATGATTTCGATGCAGAAAACTTCCTCTTCGGCGGCATCTATCGCGGGCAATCACCCGCCAATCCCTCGGGATATCTAACAGGCACAGACAGCGAGGAAAGCCTCGGCTTCGAGGTCGGCTACCGTCACCGTAAGGACGCGCTCCGCACCGAGCTCGTCGCTTTTTACACCGATTACGACAACCTCATCGCCCCCCAGTTCGATGTCGTCGGTGGCTTGAGCCCTTCGCGCAATGCCGGAGCGGCGGAAGCATGGGGCCTTGAGAGCCTTGTGGAATACGACCTCGGACAAGCGATGGGCGCAAGCTACGGCCTGCCCGTTTACATCAGCGCCACCTACACCCAGGCCGAGTTCAAGGACATCAACGGACTCCTCGCCAACACCGCCGGACTCTTCTCCGGTGCCCAGAGCGGCAGCCAGCTTCCCTATCTCCCTGACTGGAAACTCGCAGCAGGCATCTCTTACATCGTAGAAAAATGGGGTATCAATCTCGACGCTTCGTTTACCACTTCCACATGGGGCACCGGTTATAATGAGAATGTCCGCATCGATAACCTCACCGGACTTCCAGGCAACCCCAGCGCCGTGGACGGAAAAATCGATGCGCTCCTGCTGATGGATCTAACAGGTCACTACCAGCTCAACGAAAACTTCAAGCTCGTCGGCGGCATCCAGAACATCTTCGACACACAAAAGATCGTTAGCCGCGCCCCGCTAGGCCCGCGCGCTAACGCGCCGCGTATGATCTTCGCCGGAGTCGAGGCCACGTTTTGATCACAGAAGAGAAGGCCAACCACAGATGAACGGGATGGACGCAGATGGAGAGGATGCCAACACACATCCACATCGGCTGCCGCGAATCATTCCTTTCCTATCCCTGTTCATTCTTATCTGCGTTCATCCCGTTCATCTGTGTTTGAATCTCTTCCGAAGTGGGAGCTGTGAATGCTTGGTTTTTCCACCATTGACCGGTTGACAGGTAAGTCGCTCCTGCTAGCCTCCCGCGCCTGCCCCACGGTAAAAGGAACTGTTTTCCTGCATCGAAAAATGGCGGCGGAATGCAACTCGAATACACAAACACGATGGCAACCAAAAAGAAGACAGCGGCCAAACCCGCCGCGAAGAAAACCACCGCGAAAGCGACAAGCTCCGCAAAAGCTACGAAATACATTTACACCTGGGGCGCGGGCAAGGCCGACGGTCACGGGAAAATGAAAGAGCTGCTCGGCGGTAAAGGTGCGAACCTTGCCGAGATGACCCTCATCGGCCTTCCGGTCCCATCGGGTTTCACGATCACCACCGAGGTCTGCACCTACTACTACGATCATAAGAAAACCTACCCGAAAGTCCTCCGCTCCCAGATGGAAGCTGGCGTCGCCAACATGGAGAAAATCATGGGCTACAAGTTCGGCGACTCGAAAGGTTTCCCCCTTCTCCTCGCTGTCCGCTCAGGCGCGCGCGACTCGATGCCCGGCATGATGGACACCGTCCTCAACCTCGGCCTCAACGACAAGACCGTCGATGCACTTTCCAAGGCCACTGGCAACGAGCGCTTCGCATGGGATTGCTACCGCCGCTTCATCCAGATGTATGGCGATGTCGTTCTCGGCGTGCAGAAACTTCCCAACGAAGACCACGAGCCTTTCGAGCACGCGATCGAATCCTTCAAGCACGCGAAATATAAAAAAGACATCGTTGATTCTGAGCTCACCGCCGACGACAACAAGGAGATGGTCGCCATCTTCAAGAAGCTTGTGCTCGACCGTACCGGCAAGGGCTTCCCGGATTGCCCCTGGGAGCAGCTCGAAGGAGCGGCTGGCGCTGTTTTCAGCTCGTGGATGAATGACCGCGCGATCGTCTATCGCCGCAAATACGGCATCCCCGCCGCATGGGGCACCGCCGTCAATGTGCAGGCCATGGTTTTCGGAAACACCGGCGCAAACTCCGGTTCCGGTGTCGCCTTCACCCGCAACCCCGCCAACGGTGAAAACGTCCTTTACGGCGAATTCCTCGTCAACGCGCAGGGCGAAGACGTCGTCGCGGGTGTCCGCACTCCGGATGCCGTTGCAGGCATGGCACAAGCCCTCCCCGCCGCTTTCAAGGAGCTGATGAAAGTCCGCCGTATCCTTGAAAACCATTTCCGCGATGTGCAGGACGTGGAGTTCACCATCCAAGACGGCAAGCTGTTCATGCTCCAGACCCGCAACGGCAAGCGCACCGCCGCCGCTGCGCTCAAATTCGCCGCCGACATGGTGAAGGAAAAGCTTATCGACTGGCAGACCGCGGTTCTCCGTAACCCCGCCGACCAGCTCGACGCGCTGCTCGCCCCCGTCTTCGATATCGAGCAAACCAAGAAGCAGACCATCATCGCCAAAGGTCTCCCCGCTGGTCCCGGTGCCGCTTCGGGAAAAATTTACCTCAACGCAGATCGCGCCGAAGCTGCTTCACAACGAGGTGAAAAAGTCCTACTTGTCCGCGTCGAGACCTCGCCGGAAGACCTTCGCGGCATGATCGCCGCCGAGGGCATCCTCACCTCGCGTGGCGGTGTTTCTTCCCACGCCGCTCTCGTCGCCCGCCAGATGGGCAAGGTCTGCGTCTGCGGTGCCTCGGGTGTCGAAGTCGATTACGACAAAAAAACTGTCAAGGCAGGTGGCAAAACCTTCAAAGAAGGCGACTACCTCTCCATCGACGGAACAGCCGGAACGGTTTACGGCGGCGAGCTCGCCACCGAGCCTTCCGAGATCATCACCGGCCTCATCAACAACAAGAAGTCCTCACGCGAGACCGAGAAGTTCAAGAACTTCGTCCAGCTTATGGACTGGTGTTCGAAAGCCACCCGCATGGGCGTCCGCACCAACGCCGACACCCCAGAGCAGGTGAAAAACGCCGTCGCTTTCGGCGCGGAAGGTATCGGACTCACCCGCACCGAGCACATGTTCTTTGAGGGCGACCGCATCGACGCGATGCGCGAGATGATCCTCGCCACCGACGAGAAAGCCCGCCGCAAGGCGCTCAAGAAACTCCTCCCGCACCAGCGCAAGGACTTCTTCGGCATCTTCAAAGCGCTCGAAGGAAAGCCCGCAACCATCCGCCTGCTCGATCCGCCGCTCCACGAGTTCCTCCCGCACACCAAGGAGCAACAGATGGATCTCGCCCGCAAGCTGGGTGTGAAGGTCGAGCAGATCATGCACCGCGTGCACGACCTCCACGAGTTCAACCCGATGCTCGGCCACCGCGGCTGCCGCCTCGCTATTTCCTATCCGGAAATCGCCGAGATGCAGGCGCAAGCCATCTTCGAGGCCGCCGCGATGTGCGTCCAGAAAGGCATCCCCGTCACCCCCGAGGTGATGGTTCCGCTCGTCGGTTACGCCCGCGAGCTGGAGCTGCAAGTGGAGATCATCCACCGCGTCGCCGCCGAAGTGAAGGCTGCCAAGGGAGTGAAGTTCGACTACCTGGTCGGCACCATGATCGAGGTTCCCCGCGGTTGCGTCACGGCCGATGAGATCGCGAAGCACGCCCAGTTCTTCTCCTTCGGCACGAACGACCTCACCCAGACCGCGCTCGGTGTCAGCCGTGACGACATGGGCTCGTTCCTCAACAGCTACCAGGAAAACGACATCTATCCGAAGAACCCCTTCGCCTCGCTCGACACCACTGGTGTCGGCCAGTTGATGGAGATCGCCGTCGCGAAAGGTCGCAGCACCAAGCCCGGCATCAAGCTCGGCATCTGCGGCGAGCACGGTGGTGATCCGGATTCCGTGACCTTCTGCCACAAGCTCGGTCTCGCGTATGTTTCCTGCTCGCCTTACCGCGTGCCCGTCGCCCGCCTCGCCGCCGCCCAGGCAGCGATCCTCGACGGCTCCTCGCCGAAACCCGCTGCGAAGAAAGCCGCGAAGAAAGCCGCGAAGAAAAAAGCGAAGAAGTCCAAGAAGGGCTGAACCGAATCGAGCACAGAGACGCTCTAGATAAACATCACAAGCCGCCCCCGCCACCGTGCGAGGGCGGCTTTTTCGTGGCTCACGCCCAGCCTTTGACCTCCTACAAAGGCGCAGTCTAAGGCCCTATCTTAGGCACACGACCTTTCTGGGATAGGGTCTAGTGCTTGCACGCCGCACAGAACGCGGGATCCTCCGAGGCACCGAGAAAGCTGGGGTTACCCTCAAGCTTCGACTGCTTTCCCTTGGGATCGAGGTTCGCAGCGAGTTCCTCCGGTGTGACCTTGCTCGTCACGCCCGCAGCGGGAACCTCGGCCTTGGCGGTCCAGAGGATGGCGTTGAGGACTGTCTTGCGCTGGTTATCATCACCCCAGTTCTTGTGGAAATGGCCGCCAGTGAAACCGAAGCCGCGCCCGCCGTCCGGCCGCTCGAAAGCCCAGGCCACCGTTTGCGGCAAGCCTTCGGCCACGGCCTTGCGGACATGCGGATTTCCAGAGTGCGGGCCATCGCCGCGGTTCATGGTTTCCTCCGGCACGGTGGCGGAGAGGACGTGGGTGAGCTTACCTTCCTCCGAAAAGCGCATGTGGAAATACCACTCGTCAAGCATGGCGTAGGGTTGCAGACCGTTGCTGATGGGATGGGCGGGAAAGCTTTTGAAATCCGCTGTCCAGTGCGGATTCACGCTCCAATTCGTCTCGAAGTAGCCGCCCATCCAGCCGAGCAGTTCTGGTCCGCCCTTGTCCTTGGGAATTTCCACGCCGTAGTGCACGCAGACCAGACCGCCGCCGCGCTTCATTTCCTTGGCGAGTTGCTGCATGCGGTCGTCTATGAGTATCAGGTGATTGCTGCCGCCGTCACAGTAAATGACAACGGTATCTGCGGCGGCTAGTTGCGCGGGGCTGGGCCATTCACCATTCTGGATTACGGTGCTTTCGACAGCCAGCCCACTTTCATCCAGGCATTTTTTGAGCAGTAGTGATCCCGCGTTGTGTTCATGGGCACCGGGACCGTGAGAAGGTTTGCCCGCAAGGAGCAGGATGTTCTTTTTCGTGACCTCCGCCGGGCTAAGGGACGATAGCGCTAGCGCGACAAGGAGTGTGAGTTTTTTCGGTATGCTTTTCATGACAGGTTGACTACACGCGGGAGGCGGGTCGTTTGTCAGATAGATGAGAAAATTCCGCTAATTTTGAAGAGAGGTAATTTGTAAACCCGCATATCCCCAATATGAATCGGTAACCTGAGGCAAAAGGCGAATTGAAACCCCTCCCGCATAAACATCCAACCGCTTCCCGACGGCACGGTGAATCTCATTCCCTCCGGCCCAAAAATCTTATAGAAGTTCGCCACGACCCCGAAGCCTTTGTCTTTCTCTTCATTCGGATTTCGTGGATCGTACTTAAAATTTTTCCCATGCACCCAGAACTCCAGACCCTCCTTCAGCAGCGCCTTGAAATCATCGCCGACCACTCGTTCCGGGACCGCGATCCCACCGCCCACCTCACCGCCTTGAAGGAAGTTTCCGAAGCCATCCAGTCCTACGCCGCAGCTCACCACCGCGAGTTCGACACCAAGCTCCGCCACTACCTCACACAGTCCTCCTACCAAAAAGCCCTCGACCACCTCACCCAGCCGATGTGAAGCGCGAAGCCTCTTCCTTAGGATTTAAAATTTTAAAGTTTAAAGTTTGCTCCAGCACCTCCGCCTCCAGAACTTCCGCTGCTTCGGCTCCCTTGAGCTCGATGCACCGCAGGAGGGCGTGATCCTCATCGGCGACAACGCCCGCGGCAAGACCTCTATCCTTGAGGCGATCTGCGTTCTCGTCCGCCTGCAATCGCCGCGCTGCTCCGGTTTCCACACCCTCACCAAGCTCTCCACCCCCGGCTTCGGCATTGCGGGCGATCCATGGGGGCAGGAGCGGAAAATCAAGAACACCCCCGGCGGTCTGCGCCTTTTCGCGGATGGCGAGCCGCGCGCCTCCCGCACCGCCTACCTCGCGGATGGTGGCCTCATCGTCTGGATGGGCAACGAGGATCTCGCCCTCATCCGCGGCCCCGGCGAGGCGCGGCGGCACTTCCTCGATTTCCTCGGCGCCCAGCTTGATCCCGCCTACCGCACCGCCTACACCCGCTACCGCCGCGCCCTTCGCGCCAAGAACCTCCTCCTCAAGGAACCCCGCCTCCGCCTCCCCGAACTCATCGCCTACGAGGACATCCTCATCGAGCACGGCACCTTCCTTACCGAAAGCCGCGCCCGCCTCATCGCCGATCTCTCGCCCCTCGCCGCCGCCGCCCAGACGGATATTTCCGGGAAAGACGAAGCCCTCACCCTCACCTACCTCCCCGCCTCCGGCCCCTGCATGAAGGAATCCATCCTCCAGGCCCGCCAGCGCGAAACCGCCACCCGCCAAGCCGTCGTCGGCCCCCACCGCGACGACGTTTCCATCCGCCTCCACGGCATGACCGCCTCCGACTACGCCAGCGAGGGCCAGCAGCGCACCATCGCCCTAGCGCTGAAGCTCGCCCAGGGCGATCTCCTCCATACCCGCCGGGAGAAAACCCCCATCTATCTCCTCGACGACATTTTTGGCGAGCTCGACCCCGCCCGCCGCAACGCCCTTCTGCACCACCTCCCTCCCCACGCCCAGAAATTCATCACCACCACCCACCTCGGCTGGCGCGACACCTCTCCGCAAACCAATCCCCTGCCCGTCCTGCGCGTGGTGGAAAATTCCGTAGAGAGGATTTAGGATAAACTTATCTGGGCTCATGTGATCGGCGACGCGATTGCTCGTGGATCGCTACCACCGATACCGGGTTTGTAAAAATCAGCACCGTGCTATTCGGCAAACATTCCAAAATTTCTAAAGCAAATTCCTACCTGTTAGACAATTTGTCGTTTGACTGTTTTCTTCGTGACGACTGAGGCCGGACTCCGCTTTCCGGACCGGTCTCGAACATCGCCTCGTGGAATTATCCGCTGAGCGTGCTCGTTCACGCCGAATTGGCGCAGCTCCTCGCGGGCAGCGCCGTCATCGCCAAGACTCCCTCACAGGGCGGTTTCCACGCCCTAACGCTGTCGCACGCTTTGATGGTAAGGGCGGGACTGCCCGTAACGTTGCTCTCGGGAATCGGGGGCGACCTCAGCGACGCGCTGATCTCCTCCCCGCAGCTGGGCGCCTTGGCGTTCGTCGGAGGGCGCTCCAACGGGCGCAAAGCCGCCAGCACCCTCGCGGACTTGCGTCGCCGGCACATCCTTGAGCAGGAAGGGCTAAACACGTGGGGCATTTGGAACTTCTCGCAGTGGCCCTTGTTGGCGGGTCATCTCAAGAAAGGCTTCGAATACGCCAAGCAGCGTTGCACCGCCTACCCGCGCTATGTCGTCCAGCGTCGTCTCCTTCCTGACTTTCTCGCCACCTATCAGGAGGTCATTGCCTCGCTCAAGTTCGGCAATCCCTTCGCGGTCGAGTCGGCCAGCGATCCGCTTCCGGAGCTGGATTTCGGCCCTGTCATTTCGCAGTCCAAGGCCACGGATTTACGCGCGCGTTATGAGGAGGCTATTGTCGCCGGCGGTATCCCCTTGATACGGGGCGGCCTAGGCGTCGGGCGATTCATCCCGGGTCAAGATCAGTCGGCTTACATCGCACCCGCTTGTGTGCTTAATCCCCCGACGGGCTGGTCGTTTCATCACAGCGAGCCTTTCGGTCCTATCGATTCGATTGTCATCGTGGATACGGAATCCGAGCTGCTGTCAGCCATGAATGTTTCGAATGGCGCGCTGGTGGCTTCGATCGCGACGGATGACCCCGACTTTGCAGCCCGCTTGCGACCGGACGTGCAGTCCTTCAAATTTGGCGTCAACACCCCCCGCAGCCGCGGCGATCGCGAGGAGGTCTTCGGCGGTCGGGGCGCTTCTTGGCGCGGGGCCTTCGTCGGTGGCGACTTATTGATCGCGGCGTTTACCGACGGAGATCGTCCGTTGTGCGGAAACTTCCCGAACGGTTCGCTTTATCCTCCGAACGCCTGAAGATGATTCGGGCGAATCCGTGACACATAACACTGTTTTGATGAAAAAAATCCGTGCTTTGATTTGGTAGGTTGGGATTAGATTTCCCAACAACTGCTTGGGGCTGGAATCCCCTGCTACGATTGGATAGGAAAGGGCTTTTGGCGGATAATACCTTACTCCCAACCCTTAATTTTAGCCACTAGTTGCTTCTCACGTTCTGCATCTTGCGGTTTTTCCTCGTAGTGTAGAGCATAGTGATAACCTTGCAATTCATCGGCGAATGTGGGCGGCGTTTCCATTTCTGCTAGTTGCCGTTTCAGCGTCCACCCCGCGCGTCCTACCAGCCCTTTTTTCTCGCAGACTATCTGCCAGATTCCGAGATATCCGCCCCTGCGCTTTGTCCCGGGAAACTTGTAATCCCTTCCTGATGCGTCGCCTCTCCGCGCGGTCCTGAAAATCAAGGAACCGATGGCGATCCCCCCGAAAACGCCCATCAACACCAGTGCGGTCTTCTCTACCTCACCACCTGTATCAGTCGTTTCCTCCTGTTCCCCGGCCAACTCTTCCTCCGCGGTGGGAGGTTTCTCGCCCGGCGCTGCCTGCCGTGGCGAACCGCCCCCGCCGAGCGCCACGGGAGGTGTCGGCTCCATCACCACCCAGACTCCTTTCATCTTAACCTCGACCCAGGCATGGGCTTCCCGCGCTCGAAAAACGAACATCCGACTATCGGGAAAATACTCTCCGCCCGCCCAGCCGTAAGCCACCCGCACCTCGACACCGATCTCGCGTGCCATTAGTGCTGCCGCCGTTGCGAAAAACTCGCAGTGCCCATGTTTTTCGGAAAAGAGAAAATTTTCCAGCGGATCAAGATTCTCACGGTTTACCGTCCTCAGCGAGTAGCCGTATCTGTCGCGGAGAAACGATTGGATGTTCAGCAGCTTTTTCAGTAGATCACCTTCACCTGCCGCCTCTGCGGACAAGGCACCGAACCTACCCGCCGCAACGACTGCTTTTCCGTTTCCCCAATCCTCGGTTTTCGGGAGATCTTCCAAGCCGACAGGTATTGAATTAGCAAGATACGAGTATCCGGACGCCCCACCCATATCCGGCAGGAAACCCATGCCATCCGCCGCTAGTTTCAGGCTGGGAAGCCTCACCGCACGCACGCCTTGCAGTGCCGTCAGCGTGTCCCTACCACCGCCGTCTTTTCCGTGGAAAATTTCGTGGAGGATCTCTCCGTCGCCCCTGTCCCCGAGGCCGATCCAGCCCTGGGCATCTGCCTCCAAATCCTTCGGCGCATCGCCGCCGAGGCTCCAGACCCCGTCCTCGAATTTATCTAGTGTGAACGCCCTGACATACACCTTCCGGTTCAGCAAAAACTTGGCATCCTTTGCCTGTGGGAGTTTCACGAAAATCTCCGGCTTTGCGCCCGGTTTCAGGTTTGTGCGCTGCGGCAGGGCACGGCGTTTCTCATCGCTCCATAACCAGTTTCCCGCGTTGGACGATGCCGCTTTACTCGATCTCTCAGCGGCGGCGGCGGGTTGGACTTTCGCCTCGATGAGGATCGCCACCTCTTCCAGCGGCCTCGGCGCGGCATTGAGCAGCCAGAGGAAACCGCATTCCAGCGCGAGGATACCCATGCCCATTGTGAGGAAATCCCGCATGCCCGGCTTCCTCACGCCCTTTGCGACTGGTAGGTCATCCTTTTTGCGCTTTGCGGCCCAGCAGCCGAGGCCACCGACCAGCAGCAACACGGCAAGGCAGGATCGTACCAAGGCCGGTAAGTATTCCGGCCAACCCCTCAACAACACATAAGCCCCTAACCCTGCGAGGCACAGTCCGATGAGTCGAAGGATCATCGACGCCCTCCTTTCCCGATCTTTCTACGGGAACCATCGTATTCGCGGATATCCACCAGCACGGGCGCAATGACTAAGTCCGGCACGAAGCCCTCCCACCCGGAGCGCGGCATATCGGAAATGACCACCACGCATTCCTGTTCGCGCGCCCTGCCGAGCGCCGCGATGAGATCATGCGCCTCTGTGCCGGAAGCGCGTTTTACGGACAGCAAACTTTCGCGAACGCCCGCCAAGTGCCGCCGCGTTTTGAGCACGCCCTCCTCCCATCCGTTGAAATCCGCGATCCACCGCACCGGCATCCCGTAACCGACAAGACTCCCCAGCGCCCCGCACAGCAGTGACAGCGCCTTCTCAAATCGATCAGGGCGGATCAGATCGCCAGCACCGCCGTAGGAATGAAACACCACCAGGCAGCCTTCCGCCTGCGAGCCGGGCGGCACGTCCTCCCTAACAAGGATCGCCCCGCCCGCTGCCTCGGATCGCAGGCTCGCCGCCCATGCGATGCGACGCAGTCCGTCGCCGCCGCGCCGTTCGCGCAGTCCCCTCCACTCGCCAATCCCGCCGAAATATTTCGAGCCAGCCAGAGATGATCCATCGAGAAGATATCCCCTCAAAGTCAATGCGCGCGGCACGTTGGGTTTCGGTAAAACCCCGATCTCCGCGTTGACCGGCAGGCTTTTTGAAAACGACATGAGCCCTAGCGGGAAACCCGACCGCACCCAGCCCCGGTGCTCGCTGCGCAAACCCCGCGTCCGCAGAACAGGCCGCCCCTCCACCTCCACGATGCTGCTTTCCGCGATCCAGAACGCCTTACCTGAAACCGTTGCCTCCCCCATCAGATCCGCCCCGAACTCGATCCACAGGCTGTCGAGAAAACCGTTTCCGTTCGTCAGGGTCAGATTTCCCGTAAAACATTTCCCGGCATCCACCCGCTTCGGCCCACTGTAGGCCAAGGCAAGCGAGCGCAGATTCATCCATCCCAAAACGAAAGCCACCCCGAATAGCGCGGCCACGGCGATACCCATCGCCGCCATCACTCCATCCACCCGCCACATCCCTGTTACGATCAAGGAAAAGCCGAGTCCGCCGAGAATCACCCCGCGCCAGGTCGAGCCGATCCGGATTCGACCTACCGTGCATTCACCCTCAATGGATGAAATTGGATGTCCACTTGCCGCCATCGCGCTTGCCGGCACTTGCCGGGCTCCATTCCATTTCCTTCGCGTCCGCCCAGAGTTCCTCAAGGCCGTAAAATTCGCGCATTTCCTCATGCATCACGTGCACCATCACATCGATGTAATCGAGCACCACCCAGCGCGAATCCGCCTTACCCTCGGCGTTGGCCGGCTTTTCAAACGTATCTTTTTCCACCAATCCCGCCACATCGCGGATGATCGCGCGGAGGTGGGGCATCGAGGAACCGGAGCACACGATCATGTAATCCGTCAGGTTCGACACCCCCCGCATGTCCCACACCCGGATGTTCTCCGCCTGGATCTCCTCCGCCGCCTTCACACAAGCCTTCGCCAATTCTTCTCCTTCAATCGCCATAAATCTATCTCTCGAGGGCGAAGCATAGTCCACCCTAACCACACTTGGCAACCTGCTTTGTCGATAGGCTCATTGAAACGCGGCGAATCCCCTAAACACTTAAAAAATCTTGAATCGAACCAAGGTGTCATGTGCCGTTAAAAAAACCGTTTTGCCGTCCTTTCCGCCGAAAGCCACATTCGCGGTGGCCTTTCCGGTGAGGACGCGTCCGAGCAGTTTTCCCTGCGGCGAAATGATCAGCAAACCGCCCGGCCCGGTTGCCCAAAGATGGCCCGCGGCATCGACCTTTAGGCCATCCGGCGAGCCTTTGCCTTCCAGATTCTTCGTATCGAAAAACACTTTCGTTGCCGTCGCCATCCCGTCCTTGCCGATAGAAACCGCAAGGATGATGGCGCGGGGGTTATGGGAGTTCGCCACGTAGAGGGTTTTCTCGTCCGGGGAAAACGCGAGGCCGTTGGGGCGTTCGAGCTCCTTGGTGACTAGGCTGACCACGCCATCGGTGCCGACCCGGAACACTCCGCAGTAGTCGATCTCGCGGGCGGGATCCTCCTCACCTTTGGGGAGACCGTAGATCGGATCGGTAAGATAGATGGCTCCGGAGGAGTGGACGGCGATGTCGTTGGGGCTGTTGAAACGCTTACCCTCGAAGCGGTCGGCAACGGGTATTTTACCGCCGTCTTCCATGAGAGCGGAAACCCTGCGATCGCCGTGTTCGGCGATGAGAAGCCTGCCTACGGCGTCGAAGGCGAGGCCATTCGAGCCAGACGAGCGCCAGGCGGGATCGTCGCCCGAGTAACCGGAAGGACGCATAACATCGCGTATCTTCCCATCCTTCCAGGCATGGATCACGTTGTTCGGCACATCGGAGAAAAGGAGTTCGCCGGTTTTCGCATTCCAGACCGGCCCTTCCGACCATTTGAACCCCTCGGCCAGCACCTCGATCTTGGCATCGGCCGGGATCAGCTTGTCCAACGCAGGGTCGAGCCGCTCCACCGCCATTTCCGCCGCCGCGAAGGCTGCGCCGCCAAGAAAAACCAAGCATCCGTTTCGTATTGTCATGATTCGAATACGAACAACCACGTTCCCATCGGGGCAAGCTGATTCGTCCGCTTGCAATCTCATAATCCCCCGCCATTTTCTCCGCATGCCTTTTGCACCGAAGCCAAACACCGCCCTACTCATCGTCGGCCACGGATCGACGGAGAATCCCGATTCCTCCACGCCCTATTTCGATCACGCCGCGGAGATCAGGAAACGCAACATTTTCGCCGAGGTGCATGTCTGTTTCTGGAAAGAGGAGCCGTCGATGCGCGAGGCGCTTTTCATGATCGATGCGCCGGAAGTTTACATCGTGCCGGATTTCATCAGCGAAGGCTATTTCACCCAGGACGTGATCCCGCGCGAACTCGGACTCGACGGCCCGACCACCCAACGCGACGGCAAAACCCTGCACTACTGCCTGCCTGTCGGCGTCCATTCTTCCATGACCGGCCTCATCCTCAAACGCGCCAAGGAGGTCGCGCCTGAAGCGGATCCCGCTGACACGACACTGATCATCACCGGCCACGGCACGGGGCTGAACCAGAACTCCACGAAGGCGATCAAGGATCAGGCGGATCTCATCGCCGCCTCGGGCGCGGGCTACGCGCTGGTGACCGATGCCTACATGGAGGAGCAGCCGTTCATCGCGGATTGGGACAAGATGGCGGATACGAAAAACGTGGTTGTCGTGCCCTTTTTCATCTCGGACGGGCTGCACTCCTACCAGGACATCCCGGTGATGTTGGGACTGGAAAGCGAGGTCGGCCCGGCGGCGAGCCAGACGGATGTATTCCGGCACAACCCGAATTTGCTGCGCGGGAAAAACCTCTATTACTCTTCCGCCATCGGCACCGAGCCGCTGATGGCGGATGTGATCCTCGATCAGGTCGCTGATTTCGATACGAAACATAACCCCGCTCCGCCCACTCCGGTGGATGCGGAAACACTGCCCGCGCTGTTGAAAAAACTGATCCGCAGCGGTGTCCGCCAGATCGGGCAGATCGAGATCCAGCGTGATCTCTGCGAGTTTTCCTACGCGCTCCATCATATCGATGACGAGGATTTCGCCACCCAACCGGCTTACGGCGGCCTCGACCATTACCACGGCCCTGACATGGCGCGGGATATTTCCACCTACGCGGAGGACGGCGAATACCGCTTCACGAAAGGGAAGATCAACCTCAAGCGCGGCTGGATCATGACCCTCGACAACGAGACCGAACTACTCCGCGCCCTCGACCATTTCTATCCGGCCTGCACCGCGCTTTTCATCCGGCATCAGGACGGCTCGCTGCCCATCGAAGATCTGCGGGAAAAACTTGCACGCCAGACGGGGATGTATCGCTTCGCCCGCTCGATCAGCGATGCGGGGGCGCAGGAACTCGTCCGGAAAGTCTGCGGGCCCGCTCATAATTGTGCGAAAAAGATTCTTTGGAAACTCGATGAGAACACGCCGCTGGAAGACAACGAGGCTTCCCGTTTCAACGGTATCGCCGGCAACGCCCCGGAAAACGAGACGATCCCACTGGTTTGCCGCGAGGCGTGCAACCACTTCGTCGCGGAGTGCCGGAAAGCGGCGAAGGCGGAATTCGATGCCAAGGCTGCTGCGACCGCGTGATTTAGCTCTGGATGCTCGGCCCCAATTCGGGAATGCTTTCCGCACATGGAAAGCATCCAGACTCTCATCGAAAACAACGCCATCTGGGCGGATCGCATGCGCCGGAGCGATCCGGAATTTTTCACCCACCTCTCCCAACAGCAAAGCCCCAAGTATCTATGGATCGGTTGCTCGGACTCCCGGGTTCCCGCAAACCAAATCACCGGCCTGCCTCCGGGCGAGGTGTTCGTCCACCGCAATGTGGCAAACGTGGTGCAGGAAACGGATTTCAATGTCCTCGCCGTCCTTCAATACGCTGTGGATGTCCTGAAGGTTAAACACGTGATTGTATGCGGCCATTACGGCTGCGGCGGGGTGAAAGCAGCACTGGAAAATTTCCGCCATGGTATCATCGATAACTGGCTCGCCCCAATCCGTTCCCTAAAACGAATCCACAAGGATGAACTCGCCGGGCTCGATGAAGGATCGAAACTCGACCGGCTTTGCGAACTCAACGTGCTTTCACAAGCAAGGCACGTGGCGCGCACCACCATCGTAGAGGACGCGTGGGAACGCGGGCAGGAGCTCGCGATCCACTCATGGGTTTACCGCCTCGACCAAGGGATCCTGACCCCGCTTCGCGACCCGATCAGTTGCCCACAGGATACGGAAAATTAACTTTACGGAAAATTTTTCTTTACGGGTGGAGCTTAGTGCCATACTAGGTATGGCATGAAAATGACAATGCACATAGACGAGGCCCTGTTGAAAAGGGTGGTCGAGGCCTACGGCTGCGAAAGCAAGACCGAGGCCGTGGAAATGGCCTTGCGTGAGATGGATCGCAAGGTCCGCTACCGCGAGTTCATCAAGAACGGCTTGGGCTTGACCCGGGAGGAATTGATGGACTCCGTAATACCCGGCTACGATCCCAAGAACCTAAACATCACCCCCTACATCCACGAGGATGCCCCATCCAGCAAGGTCGCCGAAGAACCCAAGCGTTATGGCCATTGAAATATTAGTGGACAGCAATGTCTATATCGACCTGATGAAGCGCGGGCGGGATCCCGTCAGCATCCTGGGCGAGTGGGTGGGGACTTCCGAGCTGGTGACCTGCGGCATGGTGAGACTAGAGGTGCTTCGCGGCTTGAAAATCCCGAAGGTGCGCCAACGAATCTGCTCCTTCATGGACATCATGATCAACGTCCGCACCGACGCCGCTTTCTGGCCGGATGCGACAGATCTGGCATGGAAGCTCGACCGGCAGGGCAAGGTGATTCCCGGTACGGACATCATCATCGCCGCCTGCGCGCTACGGACTTCGGCGGCGGTCATGACTTCCGACTCCCATTTCCGCTACGTTGAGGGGCTGCGGGTCATCGCTCCTCCGGCAGAGTGGTTTTCCTAACGTTTCTGATTTGCATGGCCGCTACACCGGGGGCAACACTGCGGCGTGTCCAATCAGGAAAACCAAATAAAAGTTCGTATCGCCGTCGATCTCGGGGCGAGCAGCGGCCGTGTGATGGCCGCCATCCCCTCCGGCGGAAAACTCACTCTGACTGAAATCCACCGCTTCGAGAACCCCGCCATCGAGCTGCCCACCGGCCTTTACTGGAATATCCTCGGCCTGTTTCATGAGATCCTCACCGGCCTGAAAAAGGCCATCGAAACCCACGGTGAAAACATCGCCTCCATCGGCATCGATACCTGGGGCTGCGACTTCGGCCTCTTCGACCACTCCGGCGAGCTAATTGGCCCGCCGCACCAATACCGCGATCCCCGCTTCGAGGGCATGGCAGAAAAGATGCACGACCTGATGTCCGAGGACGACATTTTCAGCCGCACCGGAATCAAGACAAACTTCTACAACAGCTCCCTCCACCTGCTCTCGCTCAAGCTGCGCGAAAGCAAATCGCTCTCGCAGGCAGGCAACATCCTTTTTATCCCCGACATCCTCGCCTACTGGCTCACCGGCGTGAAAGCGGTGGAACGGACGAACGCCTCCACCTCCCAACTCCTCGACGCGGAGACCGGGCAATGGTCGCACGAGGTCATCTCCGCGCTCGGCCTACCGGATCGGATTTTCGGAAACATCGTCTCGCCCGGCACCGTGCTCGGCCCGCTACGACCGGCGCTCAAGGACACGCTCGGGCGCAGCGACATCCCTTTCGTCGTCGCCCCCTGCCACGACACCGCTTCCGCCGTGGCGGGCATCCCGCTCACCGAGGAAGAGCCGCTTTGGCTCTCATCCGGCACATGGTCGATCATGGGCGTGGAGCGGAAACATCCCATCCGCAGCTACGAGGCGCTCTCGTTCGGTTTCTGCAACGAACTCGGCGTGAACAACACCGTCCGTTTCCTGAAAAATATCGCCGGCCTCTGGCTGATCCAGGAATGCAAGCGCCAGTGGGACAAGGAGGGGCAGACCCATTCCTTCGCGGCTCTCGCCGAAATGGCCGAGGCGGCGGAGCCTTTTACCGCCTTCATCGACCCCGACGACGCGGTCTTCGCCAGCCCCGGTAACATGCCCGGAAAGATCCGCGATTTCTGCGAAAAATCCGGCCAGCCCGTCCCGGAATCCCTCGGCCAGATCCTACGGGTCTCGACCGAATCCCTCGCCCTGAAATACCGCTACGTTTACGGAAACATCTGCCACCTCACCGGCCGCACCTATTCCCGCCTGCACGCGGGCGGCGGCGGCATCCAGAACCAGATGCTCTGCCAGGCCACCGCCAACGCGCTCGGCATCGAAGTCCTCGCCGGGCCGATCGAGGCCACCTCCTGCGGAAACCTTATCACCCAGATGATCGCCACCGGCGAAGTCCCGGATTTCCCTGCGGGCCGCCAGCTCATCCGCGAGTCCTTCGACTTCGTCACCTACACGCCAAAGGATCAGGAAAAATGGGACAAGGCCTACGCCGTTTTCCTGAAAATCATCGGCTGACCCGTCATGCGCCTCGCCGTCCTCAACATCGTAGGTCTTTCCAAGTCTTTGCTCGGAGAGAACGCGCCGGGCATCACCGCCTTTGCGGAAAAGCACGGGCTGCAG
The DNA here is from genome assembly GCA_945883455.1 of Prosthecobacter debontii. GTDB lineage: Bacteria > Verrucomicrobiota > Verrucomicrobiia > Verrucomicrobiales > Akkermansiaceae > Luteolibacter. The sequence continues at coordinate 1,413 of CAMCXJ010000006.1, read as the reverse complement.
ACCTACGCCCCGGCCTTCCCGGCGCTGACCACCACCGCCCAATCCTCCATCCTCACCGGCACCCCGCCAGAAAAGCACGGCATCGTCGCCAACGGCTGGTACGACCGCGAGACCGCCGAAGTCCGTTTCTGGAAACAGTCGAACCATATCGTCCACGGCGAAAAAGTCTGGGACGCTCTCCGAAAAACTGTGCCGGACTTCACATGCGCGAAGCTCTTCTGGTGGTACAACATGCACTCCACCGCGGACTTCACCATCACCCCGCGCCCGCTCTACCCGGCCGATGGCACGAAGCATTTCGACATCCACACCCAGCCCATGGCCATGCGCGATGAGCTGAAAGCGGAGCTCGGCCCTTTCCCCTTCCCCGCCTTCTGGGGACCGGCGGCGGGGATCGCCTCGTCGGAATGGATCGCCGCCTCCGCGAAATGGGTGGAGCAAAAGCACTCCCCCACCCTCTCCCTCGTCTATCTCCCCCACCTCGATTACTGCCTCCAGAAAGACGGTCCCACCGCCCCGAACATCCCCGCCGAAGTCCGCGCCATCGATCGCGTAGTGACCGACCTCATTTCCTACTATGAATCCCGTAGTATCCGCGTGATGCTCCTTTCCGAATACGGCATCTCCCCGGTGGACCAGCCCATCCACCTCAACCGCCTGTTCCGAGAGAAAGGCTGGCTCTCCATCAAGGACGAACTCGGCCGCGAAACGCTCGACTACGGCGGCTGCAAGGCCTTCGCCGTCGCCGATCACCAGATCGCCCATGTCTATGTGAACGATCCCGCCATCCTCCCGGAAGTCCGCGCCCTGCTGGAAAGCACCGGCGGCATCGATGAGATCCGCCCGCAGAACCATCCCCGCGCCGGAGACCTCATCGCCATCGCCAAGCCGAACGCGTGGTTCACCTACTACTACTGGACCGACGACGCGAAAGCCCCCGACTTCGCCCGCACCATCGACATCCACCGCAAGCCCAGCTACGACCCCTGCGAGCTCTTCATCGACCCCGCCATCCACTTCCCGAAAGCGAAGATCGCCAAGTTCCTCCTGAAAAAGAAACTCGGGATACGCGGCCTCCTCGAAGTCATCCCCCTCGATCCCACCCTCGTCAAAGGCTCCCACGGCCGGGATCAGGTGCCGGATTCCGAGAAGCCGGTGCTGATCGGATCAACCGCGTCCGTATTAAGCGCGCAGGACATACATGGAGCCGTTCTCGCCCACTTCGGCATTCCGCAAGTCTGACCGTTTGCCAAAACTCTCTGCTCTTAGACCGTTTGCCAAAAGTCCGTGCGTTTAAGCGAGCTTGACCGTGCTCACCGACCGGATCGTATCCGTGTCATTTAGTAGCAGCCTGAGCTCATCAAAGAGCTTTTCGCCAAGCTCGGCACCGCTTCTTGTCAGGTAGCCCGCCAT
>CAMCXJ010000005.1 GCA_945883455.1 Prosthecobacter debontii | reverse complement strand
GGTGAACGCCATAAATCCGACAAGCAAAGTGAGTGGATGAAGTTGCATGTTACAAACGCTTAATTCGTTATGTACACCATCGTGTTTACTACCCAAATGATGTCAAGACAAGAATTGCAGTTCGATAAATGCCCCCAAAAGCCAAAATGTTCAGGCTGTGGCTTCCATCGATACCATACTACACCCGAGCCATGTATCGAAGCTTCCCACAACAAGAGATATGCCGCCTTACCCAAATTTTAGCGGCAAGCAATCCGTCCTAATTTAAGCGGAAATGCGCATCGCCACGATGGAGGCTGTCCAGCTGGAAGCTGCAGCTGCAAATGATTTCACATACCCTCCAAAAAAATTCGTGCTTTTTCACGGTGGTTCTCTTGTTTTTCAGCGGAGAATTTCTGCCACGTGCGCGCCATCATCGAAGAGCGCGGGTTTTTCAGAAAAAGCTCTTGGTGATCGGCGATAAAAGTCCAGAAAAGCGCGTCCCATGTTTCCGTCCATGGGCCGGATTTCTCGTCGGACATTTTCAGGACGTAATTGGAACCGGAGATGTAGGGCTTGGTAGTGAAGGTGCCGCCATCCGCAAACTGCGACATGCCATAGATATTCGGCACCATGACCCAATCATAGGCGTCGATGAAAAACTCCATGAACCATTTGTTAACCTCATCGGGATCGAAGCGGCATAGCAGCATGAAATTTCCGAGGATCATCAGGCGCTCGATGTGGTGGCAGTAAGCCTCGTCATGGAGTTGGCGGATGATGCGGTCGATAGGCGGAATACCGGTTGTGGCATCGTAGAAAGATTTGGGGATGGGGCGCGTGTGCCCGAAGAAATTTGTGGTGCGGATCGTGACGCCACGGTGCTTGTAGATGCCGTGCATGAATTCCCGCCAACCGATTAATTGGCGCACGAAGCCCTCCAGGGAATTGATAGGGATCCCCTTTTTCGTAAGCACGGCGTCGATCATCTCCTGCGGGGTCAGTAGCCCGATGTTGAGCGCAGGGCTCAGGAGGGAGTGGTTAATGAAGGCGTGTTGTGTTGAAATCGCATCCTCGTAAATACCAAAATCAGCGAAGCGCTCGGTGATGAAATTTTTCAGCCATTCCCGCGCGTCCTTGCGGGTTATGGGGTAGCGGAAATTTTCGTTGGTGCCCGGATTATTAGGAAAATGTTTCTCCACCCAAGCGATGGCTTCCGTGACATACGGATTCTTTTTTGAAACGGGCGCTGCTGGTGGAGTATGGTTTTTAGGGAGTTTTTTGCGGTTATCCTCGTCGAACGACCACTGCCCACCTTCCGGATTGCCGTCCGCATCCACCAGTATCCCCATCCGTTTCCGTTGCGCCTGATAGAACATCGCCATGAACGGCTTTTTCCGGCGGGCAATATGCTCCTCCAAAAATGCGGGCGGAGATAGAAAGGCCGGGGTCGGGTGGATATGGAGCGCGATCCCCCGCCCTTCCGCGAAGCGGCGCAAGCGTTTCTCGAGGATGAAATCGTGCGGCTCGGCGAGATGGAGATCGGTGAGGTCTGGAGGAAGAGAATCCTGATAGGAATCAGTGAGTTCGACGCTATGACCGAAGCCACGGAGTTCGTCTGCATACGCCCTCATCGATGCACGATGAAGGACAAGCTTCTGCTTGTGAAAGGCGATCGGGTGATGTCTGTCATTTCCGAAATACATCGAATCCTCGACGAGGAAAACCGGACGCCCCGGAGCGAGTGCGGGATGCTCTGCGAAGAGCTGGTGCGGGAAAACGAGTGCGGCAGCGGACATGGTGGAAACTTGGCGAGAAGAAAGACACGCGCAAGGGGTTTGGCGTCAACCTCACTCCGCCAGCGAGCGGATGAATTTCGTGAGGAATGCCTGGCCTTCCTCGAACTCGCGGAGGTCGATGAACTCGTCCTTGGTGTGCGCCTGCACGATGGAACCGGGGCCGATGCAGATCGAGGGGATGCCACCGTCGGATAGGTGGGCGGCGTCGGAAAACCACGGCGCTCCAACGGTTTTCGTGCGCGGATCGGTGGCGAGCAGCTTTTGGATGAAAGAGTTTTCGGGATCGGTTTCCATCGGCGGGTTCTCGTGGGCGTTGGAAATTTCAAGAGGCAAGCGGAGCTGATAGATCGTTTCCCGGAGGAGCTGGAGCGCGCCGCCCGAGGCGTAGAGATCCGGGGTCTGGCGGATGTCGATCTGCGCCTTCGCGAGATTCGGTACAATATTCGCCGCGTTGCCGCCGTTGATCATGCCGATGTTCATGGTCGAGTGGCCGAGGATCGGATCGGCATAGGCAGCGAGGGCGGGCTCGAGGTTTTCCTGGAGGGTGAGAAGGGCGCGGGCGAGCTTGAGGATCGCGTTATCTCCGATATGGGGCTGGGAAGCGTGCGCGGAGACTCCTTCCGCAACGAGCGTCGCCCACAACGAGCCTTTGGTGATGTGGACGATGTCCATCGAGGTAGGCTCGCCAACTAAAGCGAAAGAATAATCCTTCGCATGGTGCCGCGCAAAATGCTTGGAGCCGTGCTGCGAGGCCTCCTCACCCATGAAGCCCACAAAATCCACCGCAACCGGCAAATCCGCGAGGATGTCCTTGTTTTCCGCCAGCGCGCCGAGCATCGCAGCCATCGGCCCCTTCGTATCGCAGGCGCCGCGACCCCAGATTTTCCCGTCGCGGATCTCGCCGGAAAAGGGATCGATGGTCATGCCCTCGACCCCAACCGTATCCAGGTGCGGGCCGAGCAAGATGCGCGGACGTCCGTCAAGCGGCGCGAAGCGGGCGATGAGGTTGGGTCTGCGCGGCTGGATTTCCTCCAGCGTCACGTCCGCGCCGATGCCGGTAAGCCAGTCGGCGAGGAAATCGGCTATCGCCTGCTCATGGGTCACGCCCGCCTGGTCGGCAGCGGCGTTGTCCGGGTTGACCGAGGGGATGCGGATAAGCTGTTGGAGTAACATGGGGAAATGATAAATTTTAAACCACAAACTTCAATGAATCACATTATCCAAGAAAATAGTTTACTCTTTAATGTATTTTCTCGGCTGGGCGGTTGCAAAGCTTCGCCATGGTAGGCAATTTCCCTTCCGCGTGATGACTGGAGAGATGGTTACGAATTTGGCGGCTTACCGCTTTGTGGAATTGTCCGGCCTGAAAGGGTTGCGGGAGGAACTGCTGGCGCTTTGCAAGGAAGCGGGACTCAAAGGAACAATCCTGCTCAGCGTGGAGGGGATCAACCTTTTCGTGGCGGGATCGGCGGAGGCGGTTTCCAAACTGATGTCGCGGCTGCGGGAAATCCCAGGACTGGAGGACTTCGAGGGGAAGGTCAGCGAGAGTGAGGATCAGCCTTTCCGGAGGATGCTGGTGAGGATCAAGAGGGAGATCATTTCCTTCGGCGTGGAGGGCGTGGAGCCGGGAAAACGGACTTCGCCGAAGCTGTCCGCGAAGGAGCTGAAACGCTGGCTCGACGAGGGTTGTAAGGTCACGCTGCTCGATACCCGCAACGATTACGAGGTGAAGCTCGGGACCTTCAAGGGCGCGGTGGTGCCGGACATCCGCACATTCCGAGAGTTTCCCCAGGCAGTGCGCGAGCTGCCAGATGCGATGAAGGACGAGACCGTGGTGATGTTCTGCACTGGCGGCATCCGCTGCGAGAAAGCGGGACCGTTCATGGAAATGGAGGGTTTCAGGAACATCTATCAGCTCGAAGGCGGCATCCTGAAATATTTCGAGGAATGCGGCGGGGATCACTACGACGGCGAGTGCTTCGTGTTCGACCAGCGCGTGGGCGTGGATCCGGCGTTGCAGGAGACCGATACGGCGGTGTGCTACGCCTGCCAGGCACCGCTCAACATGGAGGATCAGGAGGATGTGCGGTATGTGGCAGGGAAAACCTGTCCGTATTGCTTTAAGCCAGAGCCGGAAAAAATGGCGGAACGCATCGCAGCGGCACAGGCGAAACTCGATGCGGTATGCTCGGTGTTGCCCGGCTCCGTGCCGCTGGAAAACCGCAGACCGATAAACGTGGCGTCTCGATATGATCGTTGGACGCTGGGCGATGTGTTGGCCGACCAATTTCCGCAAATCCCCCGCGAGGAATGGGAGCGTCGCAGCACAGAAGAGCGTTTCATCAGCTACGGCGGGAAGCCGCGCGGGATGGCTTACATCGTCCGCGCCGGGGAACGGATACTACAAATTTTCCCACCGGAAGTAGAACCGGAGGTCGCGAAAGACATCCGTATTGTGTGGGACGACGAGGCGGTAGTGGTCATCGAAAAACCCGCGCCACTGCCAATGCACGCGAGCGGCCGCTATCACCGCAACACTCTCCAGCACCTACTCAACCAGGTGTATGAGCCAAAGTTTCTGCGTCCGGCGCATCGCCTCGACGCGAACACACGTGGCCTCGTGCTGTTCGCGAGAACGCGCCATTATTGCCGATTGCTGCAACGGCAGTTTCTCGAAGGCAAAGTCGAGAAAATCTACCGGTTACGTGTACAAGGGCATCCGGTATGGGAGGAAAAAACCTGCGAAAGCTCAATCTCCGCGGAACCCACAGGCCCCGGCGCGCGGGTGGTGGATGAGGACGGCTTGGCAGCGCGGACGGATTTCAATGTCATCGAAAAGCGATCCGACGGGACGGCACTACTGGAAGCACGGCTCGGCAGCGGGCGGACCAACCAGATCCGCATCCATCTCTGGGAAATGAATCTGCCCATCATCGGCGATCCCACCTACCTGCCCGGCGGGAAAATGGGCGACAAGCAGACGCTCGATGTCGGCGACGCACCGATGGCACTGGAGGCATGGAAACTGGTTTTCAATCACCCACTTACCGGGGAGAAGATGAGGTTCGAGAACACGAAATGACAGCCCCCCTCCCCATCCCGTGGCCGCCCGCCAACGAGCGCAGGAAGCGTTGGCTCATCGGAGTTTCAGGTGGGCTGGATTCGATGGCGCTCATGCACCTGCTGAAAGAGGCAGGCTTCCGCGACGTGATCGTCTGCCACCTCGATCACGGCCTGCGCGGGCACGAGTCGGCGGCGGACGCTCGTTTCGTCAAACGCGCGGCAGAAAAACTAGGTTTTTCCGTGGAAACCGCCAAGACCGACCTCAGGAAACAGATGGCGGAAAGCGGGGAATCCTTAGAAACGGCGGGGAGAAATGCTAGGCATCGGTTGTTTGCTGCTATCGCTTTAAATAAACGATGCAAACGACTGTTTATGGCGCACCACCTTGATGATCAGGCAGAGACGGTGTTGTGGAACCTGATGCGCGGATCTCACGGCTGCCGGGGGATGCAGGAGGTTTCCGAGATGGAAATGGACGGGATACAGATGCAAGTTCACCGCCCACTTTTGGGCATTCGGAAGGCGGATTTACGGGCATGGATGGAAGGGCGGAAACTGAAATGGCGCGAGGATGCCAGCAACCGCGTGAACGATGTGGCCCGCAACCGGATCCGTAACGAGGCGCTGCCGCTGCTGGCGGAGATCGCAAAACGTGATGTCTCCCCCCTGCTCGCCCGTGCGGCGCGGAGTGATGCGGCGCTGCGTGAGGTGATGGAATGGGCGCTGGAAAAAGCAGCGGTTCTCGATCCGCAGGGACGCCTCCATCTGGGTGTGATGCGCGGATTACCGGAAGCGTTGCGTGTCCATGCCATCGCAGATTTCCTAAAATCAAATGCGGTCACCGATATCAGCGGAGCCTTGCTAGAAAACTGCGTAGCAATGCTGGAACCCATGTCATCGGCCAGCGTGAACCTACCGGGAGGGAGGCGGTTGCGGAGGCGGGCCGGTAGATTTTTCATTGAAGACGGCTGAGGTGAAGCTTGCTAACAAGAAGGTAACCGGCGCAGCTTTGGGTGTGTCCACCACCGAACAGGAACCCACTGCGCCAAGGCGATGGAGCGCCTTTGTTTGCCCGGACTGCCGTTTCGTATTCCGCTTGCCCAGTAAACATGACGGCAAGGGGATTGTCTGCCCGTCTTGTCGCCGAATGCTGAGGATACCTAGTGAGGGAAAGGAAACGACACCGCTCGTTATTGCACAGCAGGCGATCGATTCCACACCGAACGAGAGGAAAAATCCAAACAACGATTCTCACCGCCGTAGCAAGCGTAAAAAAAAGCAGAAGGAAGCGGAAACCCCTAACTGGGAAGCTAGCGCCGGCACATGGCGCTCAAAGAAAAAAAAGAACGCGCATGCCCTGCGATCTGTCGCCGTATGGACAACCGTTATCGTCGCGACTTTCGGGTCGACCTATCTTCTTTTCAAAGAGAAGAAAGCGACAGCGATTGTGGAACCGAAGCCTGCGCAGGTAGAAATCACGAATTCGCCGCTGCTACTGGCGGATGAGGAACTCGATGAAACCATCGAATTGCCCACAATCATGCAGCGTAGCCAGAGCGAGTTCCTTTCTCTTGCCGAGCCCGCCGCGGAAAAATTTTTTGCAGCAACAAGCGTCGATGAAATCCTACCGCTAGTTCGTGACAGCGAAAAAATGAGAGCCAAAATTTATGCGTATTATCCAGACGGTAAGATCGAAGCCACAGCCATTACCAAGTTTAATGTCTCCGGTCAGGTTAGCTACAAGGATTCTTTCGCCGCCGTGTCGAGCCTCACCTCAGAATTTGAACAAGTTCAGCTTGCGTTCTTCGATGGCAAGGACGGGCTAAAAATCGATTGGGAAAGCTGGGTCGGATGGTCGGAGATGCCATGGGAGAAGCTCATCGATGCGAAACCTCAGCGTCCCATACTCATCCGGGCAAAGCTCAAAACGGTCGATTACTACAATTTTGGTTTCGCTGACGATTCGAAATGGCGCGCTTACCGATTGTCGTCGCCAGACGGTGCGCACACCCTCTACGGCTATATCGAGCGGAACTCACTGCTTGATGAACGCTTGCGACCGCCCGAGAAATCCGCTTCCTCCGCAGTCACGCTAAAAATTCGTTTCCCGGAAGGCAAAGAACAGCGCAATCAGGTCGTGATTCACGATATGGTATCGGATGGCTGGGTGCTGCCGGAGACGAAACAGTAAGTGCTGATCGATCGGAGCAGATCCGCAAATCACCCAAAAAATTAGCCTAGTCTAAAATTCTTTGTTGAAACGAAGTATCCCCTCGGTTACCCGTCAGATATGAATTTTTGCCGCCTGTTCGCTCCTTGCATCCTGCTGCTCTTGTGCGGTTGTAGTGACTCCTCCCCCCCAGCGGACGGCGGGAAAAAACGTGTGGTGACTAGCTTTACGATCATCGCAGATATGGCACGGGAGGTAGCGGGGGACGCGGCGATCGTGGAATCGATCACCAAGCCTGGCGCAGAAGTTCACGGCTACGACCCGACGCCCAAGGACATCGTGAAAGCACAGGGTGCGGATCTTGTGCTCTGGAACGGCATGAACTTGGAGCTTTGGTTTGAGAAATTTTTCCAGAACGTGAAGGACGTGCCCTCGGCGGTGCTGAGCGAGGGAATCGAACCTATGGGAATCTCCGAAGGCCCCTACACCGGCAAGCCGAACCCGCACGCGTGGATGTCGCCCGCGAACGTGGTGATCTATGTCGAAAATATCCGCAAGGCCTTGGTGAAAATGGATCCCAGCAACGAGGTGACCTACAACACCAACGCCGCCGCCTACACCGTAAAGCTCAAGGCGCTCGTCGAACCGGTGCGCGAGAAGCTCGCCGCGATCCCGGAAGACAAGCGTTGGCTGGTGACCAGTGAGGGCGCGTTCTCGTATCTCTGCGCCGATTACGGTATGAAGCAACTTTACCTCTGGCCGATCAACGCCGATGCACAAGGCACGCCGCAGCAGGTCAGGAAAGTGATCGACACCGTCCGCGACAACGGCATCCCGGTGCTATTCTCGGAAAGCACGGTGAGCGACAAGCCGATGCGCCAGGTCGCGAAGGAAACCGGCGCGCGATACGGCGGCGTGCTTTATGTTGACTCCCTCACCGACTCCGATGGCCCAGCTCCCACTTTCCTCAAACTCCTCGAAACGAACGCAGACACCCTTGTGAAAGGATTTCTCAAACCCGAATGAAAACGGATGAAGTCAGTCTCGATGTAGAGGGCGTTTCCGTCGTCTATCCAAACGGCCATCAAGCGCTGTCGGATGCCAGTTTCCGCCTCGGAGCCGGCACGATCTGTGCGCTGGTGGGCGTGAACGGCAGCGGGAAATCGACTCTTTTCAAAAGCATCATGGGCTTTGTAAACCCCACGGCCGGGCGCGTGCGCATCCACGGAATGCCGGTGAAGGAATCGCTGAAAAAACACCTGGTCGCCTATGTCCCGCAATCGGAAGATGTCGATTGGCAGTTTCCCGTGAGTGTGTGGGACGTGGTGATGATGGGACGCTATGGCGCGATGAACTTCATGCGCATCCCCCGCGCGGCGGACAAGCGGTTGGTCGAGGAAAGCCTGCGGCGCGTCTCCATGTGGGAGTTCCGCGACCGCCAGATCGGCGAGCTGAGCGGCGGGCAGAAGAAACGCGTCTTCCTCGCCCGCGCCCTCGCGCAGGGCGGGCGGGTGATCCTGTTAGATGAGCCGTTCACCGGGGTGGATGTGAAAACGGAGGAGGCCATCATCGGGCTGTTGCACGAGCTGAGGAAATCGGGCGCGATCATTTTCGTCTCCACCCACAACCTCGGCAGCGTGCCGGAATTCTGCGACCAGGTCGTCCTCATCAACCGCACTGTCCTCGCCTATGGACCGACGGCGGAGGTCTTCACCGCGCAGAACCTCGCGGCGGCCTTCGGCGGCGTGCTTCGCGAATTCCAGTTCGAACGCTCCACGATCCAATCCCACGATGGGCGCGCAGTCACCGTGCTCAGCGACGACGAGCGCCCGCTGGTCTTCGGCAAGGACGGCCACCTCGAATACATGGATCGGGGGAAACACGAGGAACTGTTGCGCAAACGCCGGGAGGAACATGAGTGATGAGCAAACACCGTGGCTGGGACTTACAGTCCCAGTCCGTCGTGGGGACTTGTAGTCCCCACCCAAACGACCGATGACTGAATTCCTACAATCCCTGACCGTTCCGTTTCAATACGACTACATGATCCGTGCCATCTGGGTCAGCGCGCTGGTCGGCGGGATCTGCGGTTTCCTCTCCCCTTTCGTGACGCTCAAAGGCTGGTCGCTGATGGGTGACGCGCTCTCCCACTCAGTGGTTCCCGGCGTGGTGATCGCCTACATCTTCGGTTTCCCTTTCGTGCTGGGCGCCTTCATCGCCGGGCTGCTTGCGGCGGGTGCGATGGCTTTCATCCGCGCCCAGAGCCGCATCCGTGAGGACGCGACTATCGGCATCGTGTTTACCTCGTTCTTCGCGCTCGGACTCGTGCTGATTTCCCTTTTCCCCTCCGGTGTGGATCTGAAAACGATTCTCTACGGAAACATCCTCGCCATCGCGGATCCCGATATCCTCCAGGTCGTCGGGATCAGCGCGGTGACCTTGCTGGTGATCGGTTTCAAATGGCGGGATCTCATGCTGTATTGCTTCGATCCGAACCAAGCCCGCTCGCTCGGGTTGAAGGCCGGTGCCCTGCATATCACCTTGCTGGCGCTGCTCGCCGCGACCTGCGTGGCCGCGCTGCAAGCGGTCGGCGCGATTCTCGTTTTGGCGATGCTCATCACACCCGGCGCGACCGCCTACCTTCTAACAGACCGCTTCGGGACGATGATGTGGCTCTCCGCGGCATTCGGCGTGGCGACCTCGCTCGCAGGTGCTTACGCGAGCTATTACATCAACGGCGCGACCGGCGGCTGCATCGTGACTTTGCAGACACTCGTCTTTCTCGCCGCCTTTGTCTTCGCCCCGAAACGCGGCATGCTCGCCTCCCGCCGCGCGATCCGTGCGTGCAGCGGAGTGCTAGGTGAAATCAATCAACCGCGAATGAACGGGCATGAACTTTAATTCAAGAAGAGTTACCAAGCCTCTGGTGTTCGTTAAAGTTCCAAGTGACGGATACGGGAGGGCGCGAAGCTCCCACGGGGAGCACACGCGCCCTCGCGTGTTGTCTTTGGCGCCCTCGCCGAAGACCGGTCGTCCCAGCCATTCCACGCGGTTTCCGGCGAGGGCGCCGGAAACAACACGCGAGGGCGCGTGTGCTCCCCAAGACTTTTGCCCCGCCGACACCCGTCATCTTCCATTTTACCCAACGCGAATCGCCGGCAGCGGTTCGCGTCCGATCGCGATTTTTCATTTTCAAAAAGTATGAACGCTTTCCTCGAACCTCTCCAGCACGCCTTCATGGTAGACGCGCTTCTCGTCGGGGCGCTGATCGGGGCGATGTGCGCGGTGCTTTCCTGTTTCCTCGTGCTGAAAGGATGGTCGTTGATGGGCGACGCCGTTTCGCACGCCGTGCTGCCCGGCATTGTCATCGCCTACATCATGGGCATTCCGCTGGCGATCGGCGCGTTTATCGCGGGGCTGTTCTGCGCGACCGGTGCGGGTTTTCTAAAACGCAACAGCCGCATCAAGGAGGACACCGCAATGGGCGTGGTGTTCACGGGGCTCTTTGCCTTCGGGCTCGTCCTTTTTAGCCGCACGCCATCGGACATGCACCTCGACCACATTCTCGTCGGCAACATCCTAGGCATCAGCAAAGCTCAGATGTGGCAGACTTTTGGACTAGGCGGTGTCGTGCTGTTCGTGACCCTGCTGCTGCGGAGGGATTTGCTACTGATCTGCTTCGATCCCGGCCAGGCGCGGGTCATGGCCTTGCCGGACAAATTTCTCAACTACCTACTCCTCTCACTACTTTCGCTGGCCATCGTCGTGGCGCTGCAAGCGGTCGGCATCATTCTCGTTGTCGCCATGTTGGTGACACCCGGCTGTGTCGCTCACCTGTGGACAGATCGCTTTGATAAAATGCTCATCATTGCCGCTGCCTCCGCCGTAGCCGCGACCGTCACCGGTATTCTGGTCAGCTACCACCTCGATGCCTCGACGGGCGGCTGCATCGTTCTCGTGCAGGCCGCACTATTTTTCGCATCGCTGGCCTTCGCACCGAAATATGGGATCCTCGCGCGGAAAATTATTCAAAAAAACTGTTGATTGCCTACTTCACTCCGGCTCCTCGGCGGGTGGGCCGGACTCAAAGCGCATGAGTTCCTCGACGAAGGTGAGCGGGATGCCGCCGGTCTCGCCGTTGCGGTTTTTGGCAAGCACCAGCTCGGCCTTACCTTCCAGCGCGGCGCGTTCCTCGTCGTTTTCCGCGTAGTATTTGCTACGGTAGAGGAGCCCTACGAGGTCGGCGTCCTGTTCGATCGCGCCGGATTCGCGAAGGTCGGACATGCGCGGGATGCCGAGGCTTTTTCCTGTGCGACCTTCGGGGCCGCGGTTGAGCTGGGCGAGGATGAGGATGGGGATATTGAGTTCCTTGGCGAGAGCCTTGATGCCGCCGGATATCTCTGCGATCTCGCGTTCTCGGGAGTTCTCCGCCTGTTTCGTGCGGGATTTGAGGAGCTGTAGGTAGTCGATGGCGATGAACTGGATGTCCTCGTCGCGCTTCTTGCGGCGTGCCTTGGCGCGGAGCTCGTTGATGGAAATGCCGGCGGTGTCGTCGATGAAAAGCTTCGAGTTGACGATCTGCACCGAGGCGTTCCGCACGCGCTCCAGCTCCTGCTTTATCGGCGTGTAACCGCGGGTCAGCTTAGAGGCGGCGAACTTCGCTCGGGCGAATAGTAGGCGCTGCACGAGCTGGGCGGAGCTCATTTCGCAGGAAAACACCATGCATGGCTTACCTTGGTCGAGGCAGATATTCTCCACGATGTTCATCATGAACGAGGTCTTGCCCATCGATGGCCGCGCGGCGACGACGAACATCTCCCCCGCCTTCAGTCCGCCGGATTTCTGGTCAAGCACCTCAAAGCCGGTGCTAATGCCCAGCGAGACCTTTTCCTTCGAAAGCAGCATCTGGAAATTCCGCATCACCTCCTCCACCGTTTGTTTCAGCGTCGCGGCCTGGGCGACCTCGGCGCTTTCGCGGATCGCGAGGATCGACTGCTCGACGGAATCGAGTAGCTCCGGCACCTCATCGGGAGCCTCGTAAGCCATTGCCACCGCCTCATTCGAGCTGCGGATGATGGAGCGCAGGATGAACTTGTCCTTCACATGCTGGAGGTGATGGCGGAAGTGCCCGGGGCTCGGCGCGTAGGTGTAAAGCTCCGTCAGATATCCAGGCCCGCCGCATTTCTCCAACAACCCACGATCGAGCAACCTCTGCACCAGCGAGACCAGCTCCACCTGATGCCCAGCCTCGAAAAGCTCGGTCAGGAAACCGAACAGCGTCAAGTGGTTCGGTAGGTAGAAATGCGCCGCCGTGAGCCGCTCCTCGATCGCCAGCCCGATGTATTCCTGCGGATCCTGCAGCATCGTGGAAAGCAGAGATTTCTCCGGGCCGACGGCGTGCGGCAGAGCGCGTGTCACATCGTCCACCGTCTCCTCGCGCTTTTGGGAAAAGAGATTGATCGGGGTGGATTTCGCGGGTTCGGCCATAGGTGAGGGCGAGATTGGGCGACGCGTGGGCGCTTGGCGATTTCTAACCGGAGGCAGACGTAAAATCGTCTGGAACAACTGTGAACAACAGCCATTTTCCCGCCATGCGCGCGCTTCTTCAAAGAGTTTCAACCGCCTCGGTGACGATTGATCGAACGATTGTTTCAGAGATCGGTGAAGGTTTCCTGGTTCTGCTCGGCATCGGTGCGGGCGATGACGAATCGGATATCGCATGGCTGTGCGGAAAGATCGCGCGGATGAGAATTTTCCCGGATGAGGAGGGAAAAATGAACCGCTCGCTTCTCGACACTAGGGGCGAGGCGCTCGTCGTCAGCCAGTTCACCCTCCACGCCGCCACGAAGAAGGGCAACCGCCCCTCGTTCCTCGCCGCCGCCCCGCCAGAACTCGCGGAGCCGCTTTACGAAACTTTTTGTGCGTCGCTTTCCGCCGAGATCGGCAAGCCCGTCGCCCGTGGAATCTTCGGCGCGGACATGCAAATCTCACTCATCAACGACGGCCCCGTCACCCTCTGGCTCGATAGCCGCGCGAGGGAATGAATTTGGGAACGCGAGTCTGTGACTCGCAAACCCATGGATAAGCGAAAGGGAAAAGCCTCGAAGGTCGGCTTCTTTCTCCCATCATGCGCTTGCGAGTCACAGACTCGCGTTCCCAGCCGATTTAGATGAACAAGATTTCTTTTCCGCATTGAAACCGGCACATCGGTGGCGACTATGGGCGGAACAACATGATAGAAACGGAATGGGCGAATCGGCTGGAGCAGGCGGTGAACACGGTGGTGCGCGGGCAGGAAGGCACGGTGCGCCGGGTTCTCGCCTGCCTTTTTGCCGGCGGGCACGTGCTGCTGGAGGATTTCCCCGGCACCGGGAAAACGACGCTGGCAAAGGCCATTGCGAAATCGGTGGGCGGAGCGGAGTTCAAGCGGGTGCAGTTCACGCCAGATCTGCTACCCTCGGATATCCTCGGCGTCTCGGTGCTCGATCCGCGCACGCAGGAATTCCGTTTCCACCACGGCCCGGTCTTCACCGACATCCTGCTGGCGGATGAAATCAACCGCGCCTCGCCGCGCCCCCAGAGCGCCCTGTTAGAAGCGATGGGCGAGCGGCAGGTGACCGTAGAGGGAAACCGCTACGATCTCGATGGGATCTTCTTCGTGATCGCCACGCAGAATCCGGTCGAGTTCCGCGGCACGTATCCCCTGCCCGAGGCGCAGATGGATCGCTTCGCGATGCAGTGCAAGCTCGGTTACGTGAGCGCAGCGGACGAGGCGATGATCCTCGCCGACCAGCGCGAAAGCCATCCGGTCGATGCCATGCAACCGGTCCTGACTCGCGAGCAGGTGATGCAAATTTCCGCCGCGTCCCGCCAGATCCGTTTCAGCGACGAGCTGCGGCACTACGCGGTATCGCTCGTCGCCGCGACCCGTGGTATACCCGAGATCCAGCTCGCCGCCAGCCCCCGCGCATCCCTCGCCCTGATGAAAGTCTCGCAGGTCATCTCGCTGTTCGAAGGCCGCGAGTTCGTCGTGCCGGAAGTGATCCAATCCGTCGCCGAAGACGTCATCGCGCACCGCCTCGTGCTCGCTCCGGAATCAAAATACTCCGGCATGGATGCCCGCCAGATCGTCCGCGACCTCGTCGCTAAAGTCCCGGCTCCCATCTAACGAATCGAGCGCCTCTTCCTTAAGATTTAAAATGTGAGATTTAAATTTTTACATCTCCTGTATCACCGCGGAGCCTCCTTCCAGCACTGGTTCGGGCGGAGGATACGGCCCGCCGGTGTGGGGGCTTTGCTGGTGGTTTCGCTGGGGAGTTTCCTCTGCGTGGGACAGCCGAAAGACCCCATCTTCCAGATCTTCTGTTTCTCGCTGGGGCTGGTGGTGTTGAGCCTGACATGGACGCTTTTCCGCCGGGCAAAACTTTCCGCCACGCTGGAACTGCCGCGCCACGCGACGGCGGGCGAGCCGCTGCGTTACGCGGTGCGGCTCGAGAACATCGGGAGAAGCAAACTGCGCAACGCACGCCTCACACAGACCCCGCCCGATCCGCGCCCTTCGTTCGCCGAGTTCGCGGGCACGCCGGAGCCGGGCGAGGAGGAGCGGAATCTTTTCGACCGCAAGATGGTTTATTACCGCTGGCAGTGGCTCATTTCGCGGAAGGGAGGGTTCACCGCGCGGGAGTCGCAGAAAACCCTGAGCCTCGCGCCCGGTGAGAGCCGCCGCGTTTCCATGGAACTAACACCCGCCCGCCGTGGTGTGATCCCGATGGGCGATGTCCGCGCGCTGCTGCCCGATCCGCTCGGCTTTTTCCAGAAATGCTCACCCACCAGATCTACACCCGCGCGGCTGGTGGTGCTGCCGAAACGTTATCGGCTGCCCTCGTTCAGCATGCCGGGTTACGCTGCATTCCGCATTGGCGGTGAGGAAACCAGCAACGCGATCGGCAGCGCGGGCGAGTTCGTCGGCTTGCGCGAATACCGTCCCGGCGACCCCCTCCGGCAGATCCATTGGAAAAGCTGGGCGCACACCGGCCGCCCGATGGTGAAGGAGCTAGAGGACAATTTTTTCCCGCGCTACGCCCTCGTGCTCGACACCTTTCCCGGCTCGCCGGACTCCGCCGTGTTCGAGGAAATGGTTTCCGTGGCAGCGTCTTTCATCGTCGGGCTGGATCGGAGCGAGTCGCTGCTCGACCTGATGTTCATCGCGGGCGAGGCACATACCGTTACCGCCGGGCGTGGCATGGAGCGCACGGAGAAACTTCTCGAAGTCCTCGCCGGGGTGGAGGTCGAGCTCAGCGCACAGCCCGACCTACTCGCGCAGACCGTGATCCGCCACCGCGAGAAAATGACCTCCTGCCTGCTCGTCCTCAACGGCTGGGACGAGAGCCGCGAACATTTCGTGAAAACTCTCGTAAAAGCCGCCATCCCCAGTGTGCCCCTCGTGATCGGAAGCGGCACCGCCCCGCCCGGTGTGATCGGCCACTGGCTGGAATGCGGCGAGATCGCCCGCGATCTCCTGCGCTTGCCGACGCAACTTTCCGCTGCGAGCTAATCCATGAACTTACCAATGGCGTCTCCGCTTACATTCATTGATGATTGATGATTGATGATTGGTGATTGGTGATTTGGGAAGTTTGATTGGGCTGAATCCGAAATCAAAATTCCCAAATCACCAGTCATCATTCGGCAATCAATCCCCACCAACCCATGCCTACCGAAGTCCAGCCTCCACCCCGCCTCCTTCTCGGCGCCTCCCTGCTATTCTGGGGAGCGATGAGCGGCAACGCGACGATGGGACTGATCACCGCGCTGCTCCTTGAAGGCGCGAACTGGATCCGCTTCCGCTGGGACTTCGATCACATCGCCGCCTCCCGCGCGTGGCGTATCAGCATGCTCCTCACCGTCATCGCCGGCACCCTGATCTGGCTGGACGGCGACCGTTACACTGCCCTCCCGAAGCTCATGGTCTGGCTGCCCATGCTGCTGCTGCCGCTCCAGTTCGTGCAGAGCTACGGCCTGCGCAATGAAATGGCACTCAACAGCCTCTCCTTTTTCAGCGCGCTCCACCGCCAGCGCAACCGCCGCCTCGGCCTCGGCGATGCGGTAATCCATTTCAATTTCGGAAACCCCTACTTCGTCGTGGCAATCATCGCCTCCAGCCTCGGCCGCCACGCGGAAACATGGATCTTCCTGCCCGGCCTCGTGATCCTCGGCGGCTGGCTGGTTTTCTCCCGTGTGAAAGCCCGGCCTTTCGCCCTCACAATAATCCTTCTGACGGCTGGCATGATGGGTTTCGGCGGTAAGATCGGAATGAAAAAACTCCACGATTGGGCGACGAACCGCACCTCCGACGAGAGTTACACCGGCACCGATCTCACGGTCAGTAAAACAAGTATCGGCTCGCTAGGAAAAATCAAGCAGGCGCCAGAAATGCTCTGGCGGATAAAAATTATAGAAGGTGGTAGGGTGCCCCGTCTATTGCGGCTCGCCACTTACAACCGCTACAAGTTGATCTCATGGAGAACCGAACTACCGAGTTCCTACGCTGAGGTCATTGAAGAAAACGATGCGTTCACCATCCTCGCCACACGCGAACTCAAACCGGACGAACCCTTTTACTTACTGCGGGAAGAAATGACGGAACAGGATCTCCTTAAACCCCTCCCTTCCTTCCGTATCCGCGGAGCGATCCGTCCCGAAGATCCCATACCTTTACCCGGCGATGCCTCAAGCCTCGTAAATTTCGAACTCGACGGCCTCGAGTCAAACCCGCTCGGCACTGTGCGAGTTTTCCCCAAGCGAGCCATCATCGATGGTATCGTGCGCTGGCAGGATAGCGCCGTATCTGAAGAGCAGCCATGGCCGGAATACGATCTGGAAATCAATACGCTGGAACGCGAAACGTTGGAAAAAGTCGTTGTCGATCTGGGACTTCGCGATCTGCCCACCACCGCTGAAAAAATCGCCTGTATCCGGAGGTGGTTCATGGATGAGTTCACCTACACACGCTACCTCACCATTACCCGCGCACCCTTCGGGAAACCGACCGCCATCTCCATTTTTCTCACCACCTCAAAGCGCGGGCACTGCGAATATTTCGCCACCGCTGCCGCCCTCCTGCTCCGCGCCGCCGACGTCCCGGCCCGCTATTGCGTCGGCTTCGCTGTAATGGAGAGGGACATGAAACGCAACGAATTCGTCATCCGCGGCACGCATGGACATGCATGGACGCGCGTCTGGGACGATAGCAAGAACCTGTGGATCGACTTCGACCCCACCCCACCGAACTGGCTCGCAGCGGAGACACAAGGTGCTACCAAATCGCGCGGGTTTACCGATGCCTACCAGCGCCTCAAGGAAGACTTTTTCCTCTGGCGCAACCGTCCCACGAACCGCCTCGGTGCCTCTCTCGTGATGTGGTCGCTCGGTCTCGGCACACTCACATTTATCGGACGCAGGCTTTGGAAATCAAAGCTTGTGGTCGCCAAGGACGCCGTCGGAAACCCCATCCCGCCAGAGCGTATCACGGCGCTGCACCGCTTGGAGAAACAAGCCCGCCGCGTCCTCGGCCCGCGCCCGGCTGGCGTCACTTTCCCCGCCTGGCTGCGCGGCCTGGCCGGTCACTGCATCCCGGAAAAGGATCTCGAGGAAGCCCTCGAAATCCACCAGCGCATCCGCTTCGACCCCGATCCCCCGCCAGCCTCCGGCGAAAGCCGCCTGCAAACGCTGGCCGAGGCCATCGCCGCAAAGATCCGCACCGCGAAGCCGAAGGAGCGAATCCCTTAGCTTCCTTCCTTGGCTACCCCCTCCCCAACAGTTACTCCTGTCCCGCATGAAAACCCTATCCCTCGCCCTTTTCCTCGCCGCCATGCATCCGCTCGCCGCGCAGGAGGGGCTTTCCCCCTCCGACCGCGAGGCCTTGTTGGAGCGGCTGGAGAAAATCCGCAAGGAAGCGGACTCCAAGGTCGACGCCCGTTTCCGCAACGCGCTCACCGCTTTCAGGGGCGCGATGGACAGCCCCAACGAAGCCCTCAACCTCTATCTCAAGTGCGAGGAGATAGTGAACTTCGACGAGATGAACAAAAATAACGTCGATTTCCGCGAGTGGAAACGACAGAACGAGGAAAAGCTCTCCAACACCGGTTTCCGCCTCGCCCTCCGGCAGCAGTTACGCTGGCTCGCGCTCACCCTGGAGGCCGCCTCCGAAAAGCCGGACCGCGACAAGCTCGCCATCGAGGCCGCCAAGATCCTGGAAACCATCGTCGCCGAGGCGGAGGAGCTTTCCACCCACCGCGACATCGTCCAGCAGGGCGTCACCTCCAGCGTCTTCGCCCGCGCCTACGACATCAACGGCGTGAAAGCGGAAAACTGGCCGCTCGCACCCGCCCCCGTCGCCGCCGTTTACGAAGAGGTGATGCTGCCGCAGCTCCGCCGCAAGGACCGCATCGAGTCCCTCAAGGCCGCCTGGACGAAACGCATGGCCAACGAAGCCGAACTCCTCGATGCGTGGAGCGGAAAGCCCGGCGAAAAGCAGAAGTCCGGCGTCCGCTCCCCCGCCTACGAGAAATTCGTCTCCGAGACCGTCCCTAATCTCCACTGGGAGGCCGAGGTCGATCTCTTCAAGGTAGGCGACGAGAAGGGAGCCGCCGTCCGCATGCTCAAGCACATCGAGGACAACCTCTCCCACGAATCCGCCCCGAAATGGGCGGAGCAATTCGTCACCATGCTGCAAATCAAGGACAGCGCCGAGAGCGATCCCTAATCGCACTCACCCGAAGTGATCCCAGCCGCCCTCCAGGCTCTCCCCCTCGTTTTCGGGAACTAGCTCACCGATCCTTGTCAGCTCCAGCCCGGGAAATATCTTCGCCCATCCGCTCATATCCACTTCCACCGGAGCCGTGAAAAGCAGCTCGAAGTCCTCCCCGTCGCTTAGCGCCTGCGCCAAATCGCAACCCTCCGAGCAGGGCACCGCCGCCCGCTCCAGCCGGAACCCGCAGCCCGATGATTTTGCCAGCCTCGGCAAGTCCTTCGCCAGCCCGTCGGAAAGATCCATCATCGCCGTCGGTCGCAGGTTTTCCGCGATCCATCGCCCCGCCTCCACCCTCGGGAGAAATGTCAGGTGATTTCCCGCCAGCGAGCCGCCCAGCCGCCCTGTCACCCAGATCCCATCGCCCGGCCTACCGCCGGAGCGCATCACCGCTTTCCCACGAGCTACCGCACCCGTCGCCGCCACCGAAATCACCGCCGCCGAGCCTTCCGGCACCCGGCACGTCTCCCCACCCGCCAGCCGCGCCCCATACCGACTCAGGCAATCCCCCATCCCCCTGTAAAAATCCTCGATCCACGCAATCCCCATCGTCCCCGGCAGCACCAGCGTCACCAAAAAACGCTCCCCCACACCGCCCATCGCAGCGAAGTCAGACATTACCCGCGCCACCGCCTTCCAGCCCACCGCCCGCGCATCCGCGTTCATCAGGAAATGCACGCCCTCTACCAACGCATCCGTTTTCAGCAGCCGCAGCATTTCCCCGCCCTCATCTACCACCGCACAATCATCCCCCGGCCCCTCGGCCGCCTCACCCCTCGGAGCCAGCGCCACCAGCCTCGCGATTAGAGCGTCCTCCCCAATGTCCGCCAGCGTCTTCATGATCATAAGCGTGGAACCAAGGAGCATTCATCCATCCCTCCACCATCCGCGTTCATCCCGTTCATCCCGTTCATTTGTGGTTAAAAAATTCTAAGTCGGCACCGGTAAATTATAAATCCGCACCGCCATCAGGCTCGCCACCGTCGCCGCGTTGAAAAGGAAATGCGCCGCCATCGGCGCCCAGATCGACCCCGTGAACTCATAAAGCGCCGCCAGCGCCAGCCCGAAGACAAACAGCGGCAACAACGCCGAAACACTGCCGTGCGCCGCCGAGAACATCAGCGCCGTGCACAGCCCCGACATCCATGGCCCCGCGAAGCGCTTCACCGCCGGATACAGATAGCCGCGGAATACCACCTCCTCGCAGATCGGCGCCACTACCGCCGCCGTAATCCCCATCAGGATCAGCACCGCTACGCTTTTCTCCTTTTGGAAAATCGCCACCGTATCCTGCACCTTCTCCACCCCCAGCTTGTCCACCAAATCCATGTAGCCCAAGCCTTGTAGCCCCGCAAAAATCGCCCACATGCACACCACGGTCACCGGTGCAATCAGCAGCACCCATGGCCATTGCCACCATCGCAGCCCCAGCCAGCTCACTGGATCCACCCTCCTCACGACCATCGCCAGCGCAATCCCGGCCAACAAAAATTGCAAACCTATGGAAACCACCACCCCCTCCGCACTCACCTTGATCGGCCCATCGCCCTCACCCATCACCGCCCCAGTCACCGCCTGCACATAAAAAAGCCCCGCAAGCAGCGCGATCCCCAACAGATCCAGCGGACAGTAAAACCACACCGCCACCTTCCCCACCGGAACCTCCGGCGGCAGACCCTCCGCCCTCGCCCCTGCCGCGCGCCGCCGCCAAGCCGCCGCCGCCATAAGCAACAACACCGCCAGCCCATAGGTGGCGTGAACGCTCTGCAAAGTCACATTTCCCATATCCCCTCGCTCAAGCTGCCCCCTACCCGCCCCCCGCGCCACTGGAAAATCCAAAACTCAAAATTCGAAATTCAAAATGAACACCCCTGCCCCGTCCGCTTCATCGAACTCTTTTGCGGAATCGGCGGCATTCGCATCGCCTTCGAGAAAGCCGTGGTTAAATCAATCCGAATTTGCCCTGGCGGCGATATGAAAACATGATCGGCTTTTTCCGAGAATATCTAAACAGCCGCTGGACCGCCCCGGAACCACC
The DNA here is from genome assembly GCA_945883455.1 of Prosthecobacter debontii. GTDB lineage: Bacteria > Verrucomicrobiota > Verrucomicrobiia > Verrucomicrobiales > Akkermansiaceae > Luteolibacter. The sequence goes on along the minus strand of CAMCXJ010000005.1, from coordinate 9,402 downwards.
CCGTCACGCTCGCCCTCGTCTTTTTTGCTGGTAGTACCTCATGCCAGAAGTCCCCGGAGAGAAAGCACACCAGCGTTCCCATCCGCGGCTCCACCGTGATGAAATCACCTCCCTGTTCTCCGGGAGTTGTCCGCATCCTAAGTTCACCCCCGTCGCCGGGCTGCCATGCAGGGTTCAGGTAAAGGATTACGGAAAGGATCCTGTCCTGGGTCCCGCGGTGGCGATCGAGGTGGGGCATGTAAAATCCGCCGGGTGGATACACCGCGAAGTGCCCCTCAAAATCCACCAAGCCCAGGAAAAGCCGCCGGTTCAGCGCCACCCGCATCTCTTCCAACGACTCCAGATAGGCTGCCTGGCAAGGGGATTTGGCTTTCTCACCCAGCCACATCACATGATCCGTCCGCACGTCCCCACGCACCGCCAAGTTTTCCCCACGGCCCACACCCGCAGGACGGAACACGCCCTCCCGCCACGAGTGCAAGCTCTCGCTAGAAAGATCTGCTGCCAGCCCCTCTTCCATGAATCCCGGCCAGACACACCAGCCTGTCTCCCGGATGGCATCCAAAAGTTTCACCAACCCGTTCGCATATATCCCGTCCAGTCGTGCACGGTGTTTCCCCAAAGTCTCCCCGGCTAGGTAAATCGCAGATGCGCCCTATCCTTTTTAGCCAAAAATAGCCCCTTGACGAAGTAGTGTCATTTTGAACAGTATCACGCATGAGCTTACGCGAAAGAACAAGGCTGCGTTGGAAACTGAAGTGGAACGAGATGCGTGGAGGCGTCGCACGGAAGTGGCGGCGACTCAGGATGACCGGTCGGCGGCGGGAGGAGCAGTTAGAGTTCCGCTGGTGATTAGTTAGTGGCAGCGCAGATACAAGCGGGAAGCGGAATTTTTCTGGATTTTACGCTTACCCTTTGGGCGATGGCTAGCTATCTGTTTTCAAAACCCGCGCATGCTGAGCAACCTCCGTTACGAATTTCCTCCTCGCTATCTGGCGGTCGTGGTTCCGATTTTGTTTGCGGGAACGGTTTTTTCCCAAAACGAAACCGCTCATTCTGCTCTTGCACAGCGCGAACTAGAAAGGCGGCAAGCATCCGTCCAAGAAGCGCAGATACTCCTTTTAAAAGGGGACGAGGCATACCAAGCCGGTAAATTTAAACAAGCCATGGAAGCTTACGGGGGAGCCATCGACGCGTTTCCGAATGCCCCGGCCACAGCGGAACTGAAAGCGGCGGCCACCCAGCGCTACTCCCAAGCTTCCGTAGAATTCGGACGCGAACTATCCCGGAAAGGCGGTGTCGCGGATGCCAAAGCGGTCGTGGACAACGTGCTGGCCGACGAAGTCGCTCCCAGCGATCCGATGGCGAACGCCTTTCGTTCGGAACTTGACGATCCGATCCGCACCAATCCCGCGCTTACAAAGGAGCACGCAGCAGACATTGATGCGGTGCGCAGGCTGCTCTACATGGCGCAGGGCGCGTTCGACCTGGGTAAATTCGATGCCGCACGCAAACATTATGAGGAGATCAACCGGATCGATCCGCACAACAATGCGGCGCGCCGCGGTCTGGAGAGGGTTGCCGCGGAAAAAAGCGCCTATTCAAACTCCGCGCGGGATCACACACGCGCCGAGATGCTGTCCGATGTGGACGGTGGCTGGGAACTGCCGCTAGCTCCCGAGCTTATCGTTCCGGATGCCGCCGAAACAGGCCGTCTCGATTCCGACTTAGGTTTCACCGTTCCCCTTTCCGCCAAGATCGAACGCATCATCATTCCCGAGTTCCGCCTGCAGGAGGCGAATCTGACGGATGCGGTGGAACTGTTGCAACTGCGCGCCGCCGAGAACGACACCTTTGAACTCGATCCCGCACGCAAGGGCATCAACATCGCGGTCAATGTGGGGGATCTGAACCAATCGCCCGGTAAGGATATCTTTACCAAACGCTTCAACATGCAGGTCAAGAACGTTCCGGTCGCGACGATCCTGAAATACATCAACGGAGCCACCAGAACGATTTTCCGCACGGATGAGTTCGCAGTCACGATCTCGCCCGTCGGCATGGACACCAACGAGATGGTAGCCAGGACGTATCGGGTTCCGGCAGATTTCCTCAGCAATCTTTCTTCCGGCGCGGTGGAGAGCAATGAGACGGAAGACATCTTCAATACCGATTTGGGCAAAGGCGGGCTTCTGGCGAGACGGCTGGGGGTACAGGAGGCTCTCGCACAGCAGGGCATTACCTTCGCCGAGGGGGCTTCCGCCTCTCTCAACGCCTCCACCAATACACTGCGAATCGTAAATACGGAGGCAAACCTCGATGTGATCGAGCAGATCATCGATTCAATCGCGCAAACCGAACCGGTTTCCGTCGCGGTCCGCGTGACGATGCTGAAAGTAGAGCAGGAAAAGCTTAAAGAGATCGGCTTCGACTGGATGCTAAACACTTTCACTTTCGGTGGAGACAGCTGGATACCCGGCGCGAGCAATCTGAATCTTTCCGGCGGAACAACGGGCAACGGCTCTGCGATCACCGACATCACCAATCCTCCGGGTGTTCTTTTCCCTACGAATCCCATTACCGCTGGCAACCGGAGCGGTGACGGGGCGATCAGCGGGGATACACTTGATTCATTAATCGCTGCAGGTTCCTCCGGCGCCAGGCAGAGCGAAAACCGGGCTCCGGGTGTCTTCGGTGTGAACGGGGCTGTCGGGGATGCCACGATACAAATGCTGATGCGCGGTCTCGACCAAAAAACCGGTGTAGATATGATGGCACAACCTTCGGTCACCACCCGCAGCGGTCAGGCTGCCTCCATTTTCATCGTGGAAGAATTCATCTATCCCACCGAATATGAACCCCCGGAACTGCCGAGCGGGGGGGGTGGAGGCACCACTAGCACAATCGTCACTCCAGCCACACCCACCGCGTTCGAACAACGCGACCTAGGCATCAAGCTGGAGGTCTTGCCTGTCGCAGATGCCAAGCGTCGATATGTCGATGTCAGCCTAAAACCCGAAATTATTGATTTCGACGGTTTTGTAAATTATGGCAGCCCGATCAACACCACGGACGCCGGTATCTTCGGCTCGGTTACTACACAATTGACCGAGAACGCAATACTGATGCCCATTTTCAGCATCCGCAGGGCGGACTCGAACCTCGTCGTCGCCGATGGCGCCACCATCGTAATCGGCGGAATGCTCAAGCAAGAGGTTACGGATGTTCAGGATAAAACCCCCATACTGGGTGACATTCCAGTCGTCGGCAGGCTTTTCCAATCCGAAGCAGAAAGCACCCGCTCCACTGCTGTCCTGTTTCTGGTGCAAGTTGAGCTTCTCGATCCGACCGGGCGGCCATTTCGTGAACGTTGATTACCCGAATCCAGACCGACCCCATGCCCCTGCCTCACAGCGATAAGGATAAATACACCATCGATGAGATGATGAATCGCCTCAAAAGGCGCAAGGAGGCCAAACCGCCGCCCGAACTCGTAACCCGTTCAGATGGTAGCCAGGCACTGAAGATGAAAAAACGCAGGAGGCGGACGGATCAGACTGTAGACAATGAAACCAGGCTAAAAAAGCGCGTTCAGATCGTCCAGATTGTCGGCGGGGTTCTGCTCCTCTCACTGATCTTGCTGGCGGTAGGTATCGGTATCCTTTTTGTGAACAGCGCCGCATACCGGAAATCGTTGATCGGCAAGCTGGAGGCTGCGAGCGGTGCCGTCGTGGCGATGGAGCAGTTCCGCATGAATCCTTTAGAGGCTATCGCAAGCAAAACGAATTTCACATGGCCCGAAGGTAACGTTTTGGACGAGCTGGAGCTGCGTTCGATCACAGCCGTAATCTCTCCATCGACTTTTACCGGCGCTACTTTCGGAGGCGATGAAATCGTGGCTCTCTCCGCAAAGCTATCGCTTAAAGCATCAGATCCATCCAGTCCGGTCAGGCACGTGCCAAAGCCAGCGGGTGCCCTCCCGGTCAAATTTTCCCGCTACGCCACATCTTCATTGGACATCAGTTTCGGAGCCTGCGGCGGACTATCTGGCGCAGAGGGGTCGCTGTTCCCCGCTTTGGTCGCAGGACAATCGGATTTGCGTTTGAATGGCGGCCTTTTGAAGCTAACCGGTTGGCCGGCGCTAGCGCTTGATCGCTCATATATCAAGGTTCGGAATTCAGAGCTGCAGATTCAGGCCATGCGGCTCGGTATTCCCGGAACTAATGATCTAAAATCATCGGGAGAGTTCATCGATTTCTCGGGGTCGCTGAGTCCTAACAGCGATGATGGAACGCATACGCTTTCGGCTAAACTATCCGGTTTCCCACTTGCCACTCTGTTAGGCAGCGATCTGGAGCGATTTTTTGTAGGTAGGATCGACAGTGTGGAGACTCCTGAATCCAACTTTCTCAGCTTCGACGTCGACTCCCCGGAAAGCGCGAGACTGGAGTTGACCGCTACAAATGCCTTGGAATCACGAATTGATATGTCGGGATTCAAGTTCATGCAGAGCCTGGCTCTAGCCTTCAATGACCGTTGGTATGAAATGCCGTTCTTTGACGACGATGTCACTCTGATTATCAAAAGAACCGGGCAAATATCCCACATATCCGGCATCAATCTCGTTGAACGCGGCAAAATGGTCGTTCGCGGGGAGCTCATTAATGGCGAGGGTGGCACGATCAATGGGAAACTCCGTATCGGCATACCTAATACCACTGTGATTGCCTGTGGTGACGATAAACTGGCGAAGATGTTCGGAGAAGTGCACGAGGGATACCGCTGGATTGAGGTGGAAATCAGCGGAACGAGTGCCATACCCGAGGATAATTTCAGGACACAATACATGGACACCAGCTCCCAAAAAAAGCCATCCGCTGCCGAACAAGGGGCCCCGCAGGATTCCTTCGAGGAGCTAATTCAGGGAGAGTGAGCGCGCGAGGTGCCACCGGATATCGGTGAAATCGCAAACGAAAGCATCAAGAAATATCCTTCCAGCAAACCTTTCTACGGTGGCGAAACGGGGTTGCCAATCAACGGAAACCAGTTAAAAAAAGTCCGATGAAACGTTTCGCACTGCTTGCCTTACTTGTCGCCTTCGGTCTTGCCGCCTGCGAGCGTCATGAATTCGACGGCCCGGAAGGCACCAAGCGCCTTCACGGTCACGGCGAGTCTCATGCCGAACACTCCGGGGATGAGGCGGCTCATTGATGCGTTACGCTATCCCGTGCCACGCCGTTCGGCGGTGTGTGTAAGATCAGTTTTCACAGGCGGATAATGAACCAGGATATCGCATTTACTCTACTTGTCGTCTTGCTGACGCTGGTGGCATTTATCCGGGAGTGGGCTCCACCCGACGTGCTCGCGCTCTCCATCCTGTGCCTTCTCGTCGCGCTCGGATTGGTCGATATGAAAGACATGTCCTCCGTCTTCCGCAACGAAGCGCCGCTGACCATCGCCGCGCTCTTCGTGATCGGCGGGGCACTGGAAAAATCCGGTGCGGTGGATCAGATCGGGCGCTTGCTCCAGCGACGTGTGAACGGCGGCGTCCGCGCATCCATCTTCGCCTTCTCCGTGGTCGCTACGTTCTTCAGCGCATGGATGAACAACACCGCCATCGTCGCGATCCTACTTCCCGTCGCGCTCGGCTTCGCCCGAGCGAAGGATATCCCCGCTTCCAAGCTGCTGATTCCGCTTTCCTATTCCTCCATCCTCGGCGGCTGCTGCACACTGATCGGAACCTCCACCAACCTCTTGGTGAACGGGACACTGAAAGATATGGGACTCGAAACCATGTCGATGTTCGCCCTCGCCCCGGTGGGAATCCCCTTGGCGATTGCCGGCATCGCCTACCTAGTCGTTTTCGGACCGAAGCTACTGCCCTCGCGCTCCTCGATCACCGGTAGTCTAGAGATCGATCATCGGACCACGCCGCTGCATCACTTACTCATCAGCGAGGGCTCGGCGCTGATCGGAAAAAAACTTTTCGATACGCAGCTCGGTAGCCGAGACACGGGAATCCATGTGCTAGAAATCCGTCGTCGAGGCGCGCGCCTTATGGTGCCACTCAGCGAGGTAAGCGTGGAGCGCAACGACCGTTTCTTAGTCGCCTTGCATCGCCGCAAAGGTGGAGCTGCAAAGGCAGAGGAGCTGTTCCGTGATATCGGCGCGCAGGAGCTTTCTGTAGTCGATGGTATCGTCTCCGAGCTGGTGGTGCCGAATGAGTCGTCGATCGTCGGGCGGACGCTGGCCGCCTCGGATTTCCGCCAGCGTTACAACTGCGTCGTGCTGGCGGTGCATCGCAACGGGCTAAACATCACCAGCCGCATGGCGGAGATCGAGATCGAGCGCGGGGACACCCTGCTCGTCATCACAGCGGTAAACAACCTGCCCGAGCTCAAGGCGACACGTGACTTCGTGCTCACCGACGCGCCGGAAGCGAAGCGCGGTGATCTGCCAGCACCGCCGGTGCGCCGTTGGCCGATCGTATTCTCATGGAGTGTTTTGGCGGCGGTGGTAATCACCGTCACGGTCACGGATCTGCTCAGCCGTATGAACCTCGGCGTTCCCTCCATTCCCATCCATTATGCAGCTCTGGTCGGAGCACTCGCTCTGCTGTGGTCAGGGATACTTACGCCGCGTGAGGCATATGAAAGCGTGGATTGGCAGGTGCTACTGATGCTTTACGGCCTGCTCGGTCTCGGCATGGCCATGCAAACTACGGGCACCGCCGAGTGGCTTGCGGGACGGCTAGTCGACGGGGCGAACGGTTTTGTTTCGCCAGGGATACTGCCCTACGTGATGCTATGGCTGGTCTTCATTTTCACTCTGACACTAACAGAGGTTCTATCGAACAACGCCACTGCCGTGATGATGATACCCATCGTCGTCCGCCTCGCAGGAGAGATGGGCGTGGACGCATGGCCTTTCATCATGGCAGTCACCGTGGCCGCCTCCACCGCGTTCGCTCTGCCAATGGGATACCAGACGCACATGATGGTTTACGGCCCCGGCGGTTACCGTTTTTCCGACTACCTCCGTATGGGTATTCCGCTAAATGTGATCTGTATCTTGATCGCCTGCCCTATCATCCCACTGATCTGGCCGTTCTGATGCGGCAGGTCATTCACCGTCCTTGACTTTCCGTCGGGGAAGCTACTTAAAATGCGGGCGTGCCAAAGCGTATTATTTCGTTAGTGTCATTGTTCTTGAGTTTGGGTTTTGCGTATGGCCAAGATTGGTCGCGAGAAGGAGTGGATTTCGGGATGATTGAGAGCCGCGCGCGCGATCTCGCAAACCGAGGATATGTGGCACCTGACAAAGAGTCCCTGCCAGAGTGGATGAAGGCGCTGACCTATGACCAATACCGCGACATTCGCTTTGATCCCGAGCGGGCGCTTTGGGGCGGAGAGAATCTGCCGTTCCGCGCGATGTTCTTCCATCCGGGTTACCTGTTCCGCGAGCCAGTGGGGATCAACGAGTTCACGGACACGCACCGCCAGCGCGTCCGGCTTTCAGAGGCGTATTTCAACTACGGCCCGTTGATTAAAAATCATGGCGAGCTGCCGGCAGACGGCGGGTTCGCGGGGTTACGCCTGCACGCGCCTCTGAATGATCCGGCGGTGTTCGACGAGCTAGTGGTTTTCCAAGGAGCGAGCTACTGGCGCGCGCTGGGCAAGGGGCAGAAATACGGGATTTCCGCAAGGGGCATCGCGGTGGACACCGGAGCCGAGGGCGTGACGGAGGAGTTTCCGATGTTCCGAGAATTCTGGCTGAAAAAGCCGGAAGAAGGAGCCGACCGGGCGGTAATGTTTGCCCTTCTCGACGGACCTTCGTATTCCGGCGCGTATGAGTTTTCGATCATACCAGGCGAGGATACAATCATGTCGGTGCGCGCGGTGCTGTTCACCCGCAAAGAAGTGAAGCGCCTAGGCATCGCGCCGATGTCGAGTATGTTCTGGTTCGGCGAAAACTCACGCCGCCGCTTCGATGATTTCCGCCCCGAGGTGCATGACTCGGACGGCCTCGCGATCCGCATGGGCACCGGCGAGCGCATCTGGCGACCGATCTGCAACGATACCGGCAACCTGCAGTTCAGCTTTTTCAACATGGAGAAATGTGACGGCTTCGGCCTTCTCCAGCGCGACCGCCGCTTCAGCGCCTATGAGGACGGCGAGGCCGCCTACGATCACCGCCCCTCGCTGTGGATCGAGCCGACCTCCGACTGGGGTGCGGGCAGCGTGATGCTGATGGAAATCCCAACCGGAAACGAGCTGGCGGATAATTCCGTGGCGATGTGGGTTCCGAAAAATTCCCCGAAACCGGGCGACCGCCTTGAGTTCCAGTATCGCCAACACTGGACGATGGAAACAGATCCCTCAGAAGCCGGCGGGTATGTGGTAGCAACGCGGACTGGCACGCACGAATGGCAGCCAGAGCAGCGGACAATGATCGTCGAGTTCGAGGGAACGAATCTCACAGGCAAGGACGGCGCGATGCCGGAGGCGCTCGTGGAAGCTGGCGGCGACGCGGCTGGAAAAGTCCGCATCCAGGGGATTGCGGTGCAACCGATTTCTGATGGCCGTATCAGGCTTGGCTTCCAGATCCTGCCTGCGGAGGAAGGCGGGAAACTGGCCGATGTCGGTGCCGTAGAGCTGCGGGCCGCGCTGAAGAGGGATGGCGATTTCCTGACCGAAACATGGATTTACCGAATCAATCCCTAGACTCCCTTCGCCCCCTGAGCGAACCCGAGCTCGAGGAGTGGGAGGATGCCTATGCGGCGGTCGAGGCCTATCTCGGTGCGCTGCGGATCCGCAATCGCCTGCTGGTTGCTGAACTGGTTAGGCGAATTCTCTGGCGGGCTTCCGCGCGGCGGGCAAAGGAGCCGGAGAGCACCGCCCGGAAACTCGCGATGGAAGAAACCCTTTCCGAAATCGGCGTGTGGACAGAGCGGGTGCTTGATGCTCCGCTGGTAGACGGTCGGCTCGCAGCACGCGGAAGGCTGGCGCTGCTGCTAGCCGGGATGCCGGATCGCTGGCAGGGCGTTTTCCTAACGCCCGCACCGTGGCCGGATGAATTCGTAGCGGCGATGCGCAGCTCTTACCTCGCGGCGGGCCCGCAATTCGCGGAGCTGACCATGGTGCCCAAACCGCTTGAACTCAACGCGATCGGCAGCGGCGCGGCGCAGTGGTGGGAAACGATGGACAGGAGTCCCATCGTCAAGCGCATGTTCCTCGCCTTTGTGCTGGCAGTGGTGGCCGGAGTCGTGTGGTTCATATTTTTCGACTGATGGCCGAAAGCGAAACAACTCCCGGCGCGGAAGCGAAGCCATTCCATCCTCGCTCCTCGGCGAAGTGGCGGCGCTTCTTTTTCTTCGGAAGCGTGTTGTTGGTGAACCTCGCC
>CAMCXJ010000004.1 GCA_945883455.1 Prosthecobacter debontii | reverse complement strand
TTGGTGCAATGCCCCGCGTTTCGTGCCATCCATCCGTGCCACTAGCGCCCATGTCCACCGAACTGATCCGCAACTTCTCGATCATCGCCCACATCGATCACGGGAAAACCACGCTTTCCGACCGGCTGATGGAGATTACCAGCACCGTGACGATGCGCGAGTCCTCGGCGCAGCAGCTCGACTCGATGGATCTGGAGCGGGAAAAAGGGATTACTATCAAATCCCATCCGGTGGCGATGCTTTACAAGGCGAGGGACGGCAAAACCTACAAGCTGAACCTTCTCGATACGCCGGGGCATGTTGATTTCTCCTACGAGGTCTCCCGCGCACTCGCTGCCTGCGAGGGCGCGATTCTGATGGTCGATGCCGCGCAGGGCGTGGAGGCGCAAACGGTGGCGAACCTGCACCTAGCCGAGCAGCAGAATCTCAAGATCATCCCGGTGCTCAACAAGATCGACCTTCCCGCCGCGGATGTGCCGAAGTGCAAGAAGCAGCTCGAGGAAATTCTATGTATCCCGGCGGAGGATTGCATCCCCGCCTCCGCGAAGGCCGGCATCGGCATCGAGGAAATCCTCGAGGCCATCATCGCCCGTGTGCCGGCTCCCGTGGAGAACCCCGACAAGCTCCTGCGCGCCACCGTTTTCGACTCCCTCTACGACACCTACCGCGGAGTGGTCTCCTATGTCCGGGTGTTTTCCGGGACGGTGAAACGCGGCCAGCGGGTGAAGCTTTTCGCCACGGACAAGACCTACGAGATCAAGGAAGTCGGTGTGTTCACTCCGAAAATGAGCGTCCGCGACGTGCTCAGCGCGGGCGACGTGGGATATGTGATCGCGAACATGAAATCCGCGAGCGAGGTGAAGATCGGCGATACGATGACCGATTCCACGCACCCCTGCCCGGAGGCGTTGCCCGGCTACAAAGAGATCCAGCCCATGGTGTTCTCCGGCATCTATCCGGTGGATTCCTCGGACTACGAGGCGCTGAAAATGGCGATGGGCAAGCTCCAGATCAACGATCCCGCCTTCACTTTCTCCCAAGAAAGCTCCACCGCGCTGGGCTTCGGTTTCCGCTGCGGATTCCTCGGCCTGCTGCACATGGAGATCATCCAGGAAAGGCTGCGCCGCGAGTTCGATATGGATGTGATCTCCACCTACCCGTCGGTCATCTATCACGTCGATCTCACGGATGGTACGGAAGTCATCGTAGATAACCCGACCCTTTTTCCCGAGACCCAGGTGATCCGGGAAATCCGCGAACCGATCGTGAACGTCTACATCATGGTGCCCGGCGAATACATCGGCGACATGATGCAGCTCGTGCTGGAAAAACGCGGCGAGGTGACGAACACGGAAACCATCGACGACACACGAGTGATGCTTTCCTGCGTGCTCCCGCTTTCCGAGATCCTCGTCGATTTCAACGACAAGCTGAAATCCCAGACCAAGGGCTACGGCTCGATGGACTACGAGCACGCGGGCTACCGCGAGGCGAAAATGGTGAAGATGGATATGCTCATCGCCGGGGATCCGGTGGAGGCCTTCTCGACCATTGTCCACCGCGACAAGGCGGAGGGCTACGGCCGCAAGCTCGCCGAGCGTCTCAAGGAAGTGATCCCATCCCACCTTTTCGTCGTCGCCATCCAGGCGGCGGTGGGCGGGAAAATCGTCGCACGCGAATCGATCTCCGCGATGCGGAAAAACGTCACCGCAAAATGCTACGGCGGCGACATCTCCCGGAAGCGCAAGTTGCTGGAGAAGCAGAAGGAGGGTAAGAAAAAGATGAAGATGTTCGGCAAGGTCAACATCCCCCAGGACGCCTTCATCAAGGTGCTAAAGAGCGGGGATTGATTTTTCGATGATTAAGAAGCGGAAATTTCTAAAGAGATTTTGCGCTCTCGCCGCGCTCATGGGCGCTTATCCGCTTTGTGTCCTCGCCTTCACTTGGAGTCACGTTTTGAGATCGGATCTGCAGGGTGGCAGGCACGGGCAGCTCGATGCCTATCGCCACGCACTCGCCAGCGCGACAGTGTCATATACTTTAGGGGAGTGGGCGGTTAACCTGACAACAAGTGTATTTGAGTGGGACGACAAGGATTCCAACAAGATGGATCGTCAGAATAACAGGATTGGCGCAGGGATCGGATCCACAGTGGAATCATTCAGTGAGATTGAGCCAGCCATACTCCAGTCCGTTCAGAAGGGGGCGGTGAACTCTGCCGACTTAAATCAGATCACATGGCTGCCAGTCCAGAAATGGCGTGACGGGAGGCTCTGGTAATCCCCATGCCTGAGCTGCCTGAAGTGGAGACGACGCGCCTGGGGATTTCCCCGCATGTGTTGGGGCGCCGGATCACTGAGGTGATCATCCGGCGCTACGATCTGCGGCAGCCGGTTTCGCCGGAGCTGGCGGGTTTGGAGGGCGCAAAGTTCACGGCGGTGAGGCGGCGGTCGAAGTATCTGATTCTGGAAACGGATCGCGGCGAGGCGGTGATCATCCATCTGGGGATGTCGGGGAGTTTGCGGGTGATCCCGGCGGGTGAGGATTGGAAAAAGCACGACCACATCGGTATCACGGTGCAGGGCGGGATGCAGTTGCGCTACCACGATCCGCGCCGCTTCGGGCTGGCGCTGGTTTGTCCCATTGAGGAGCTGGATTCGCATCCGTTGCTGAAAGACCTCGGCCCGGAGCCGCTGGGGGAGGAGTTCACCGCAAAGGGTTTGCGTGCTGCGCTTCAGAACAAGTCGATCCCGATCAAGGTGGCAATCATGGACGCGAAGGTAGTGGTCGGCGTGGGAAACATCTACGCCTCGGAAAGCCTGTTCCGCGCCCGGATCCATCCGATGCTGCCTGCGAACAAACTCACGAAACCGAAAGCCGCGCGTCTCGTCGCCGCGATCAAGGAGGTGCTCGCGGAATCCATCGAACAGGGCGGTACTACGCTCCGCGATTTCCTGAAATCCGACGGCGAGCCGGGGTATTTCAAACAGCGGCTGTTTGTGTATGACAGGAAAGGGGTGCCGTGCCGGGTCTGCGGGACGCCCATTTCACACAGTGTGCTCGGGCAGCGGGCGACGTATTGGTGCCCGGTTTGTCAGCGGCTGTGAATAGGGAGAAGGGGTTTGTAACCCCTTTACGGAGGATCGGGAAATAGCTCGGGCAGTGCAGAGGGGTTGAATTTGAGTTTTGTGCGGAAAAGTGGTATTTTCATTATCCATTGATCGTAAAAAAGAGTAACTTCTCGGATAATGCCAATCTTTCGGGTTGTCATTCGCGTGAAATCACCCATGTTCCGCCCTCCAACCCCGATTTTTTATGAGCAAGCAAAAACTCGACGGCGCTCAGGCGCTCATCACTACGCTCGATGATCTCGGGATCGAATACATCTTCGGTTACTCCGGCGGTGCGGCGATCCCCATTTTCGATGCCCTCGAAACGGTAAAGACGAAGATGAAATTCATCCTCGTCCGCCACGAGCAGGGAGCCGTCCACATGGCGGATGGATACGCCCGCGCCACCGGCAAGCCCGCCGCCGTGCTTGTTACTTCCGGCCCCGGTGCCGGCAACACCGTCACTGGCCTGATGACCGCGATGATGGATTCCGTGCCGATGATCGTGCTCTGCGGCCAGCAGGTGACATGGATGCTCGGAAAGGACGCTTTCCAGGAGGCCGACATCTTTGGCATCACGATTCCGGTGGTGAAGCACAATTACCTCGTCAGGAAATCCAACGATCTGCCCCGCGTTGCCCGCGAAGCTTATCACATCGCCACCACCGGCCGGCCCGGCCCCGTGCTGATCGATATCCCGAAAGACATTTCCCAAGGCCCTTTCACCGGCGACCTGAATCCGCCCTTTGACCTACCCGGCTACAACCCCGAGTCCGCCTTCGAAATCGACGAGGCGGCCGTGGAGACAGCGGCGGAAATGATCGCACAGGCTCAGCGCCCCGTGATTCTCGCCGGCCAGGGAGCGATGATTTCCCGCGCCGACAAGGAGCTGATGAAACTCGCGGAAACCCTTGGTTGTCCGGTGACCTCTACGCTACTCGGCAAAGGCGTTTTCCCGGAAACTCACGCCCTCTCGCTAGGGATGTTGGGAATGCATGGCACCGCTTATGCGAACAAAGCGATGGTCGAGTGCGACCTGCTCATCAACGTCGGCTCGCGTTTCGACGACCGCATCATCGGCCAGCCGCACCGCTTCTGCGCCACCGCGAAGATCATCCACATCGACATCGATCATGCGGAAATGGACAAGATGATCCGCCCTCATGTGCAGATTGTTGGCGACGCAAAGGCTGCGCTGGGCGCGCTCAACAAGCACATCAAGCCGCTGCCGACCAACGAGTGGCTCGCCAAGCTCGACGGCTACAAGAAGAAATTCCCGCTCTCCTATAAGAAACAGGGCGGCCTGCGCATGCAGCAGGTCATCGACGAGCTCTACGAACTCACCGAGGGCAAGGCCATCGTTTCCACCGACGTAGGCCAGCACCAGATGTGGGCCGCGCAATTTTATAAGAATCACGAATCCTACCACTGGCTCTCCTCCGGCGGTGCGGGCACCATGGGCTTCGGTTTTCCGGCGGCCATCGGCGCGCAGTTCGCCTGCCCCGACAAGATGGTGATCTCGATCTCTGGCGACGGCGGTTTCCAGATGACCCTGTTCGAACTCTCCACCGCAGCCATCCACAAGCTGCCGATCAAGATTGTTGTTCTTGATAACAAGTATCTCGGCATGGTGCGCCAGTGGCAGGAGCTGTTTTTCGAAAACCGCGAGTCCGGCGTGGATCTGGAGGGCAACCCCGATTTTTGCAAGCTCGCCGCCGCCTACGGCATACCTAGCGTGAACATCAAGCGCCCCGCCGATGTCACCCGCATGTTGAAAAAAGCCCTCGCCTACAACGACGGCCCCATCCTGATTCACGCGGAGTGCGTGAAACACGAAAACGTCTTTCCCATGATCCCCGCCGGCGCCGCCCTCGAGGACATGCTCACCGAGCCACCCAAGCATAAAATGGCCAAACCCACCGGTTCCACGTAATCCCAAGTTAGAGTTTAAAATTTAAGATTTAAAGTTTATGCCAAACTCCGCTCCCATCCCCAACGGCCACAGCCTTTCCATCCTCGTCAAGAACGAGCCGGGCGTCCTCATGCGCATCTGCCAAGTGTTTTCGCGCCGCGCCTTCAACATCGATTCCCTCGTCGTCTCCCAAGGCCGCAATCCGTCCTTTTCCCGAATGACGATCGGGATCACCGGCGATCCCTCCGGCCTTGAGCAGATCATCAAGCAGGTCGGGAAACTGATCGATGTAATCCATTGCTTCGAGCACACCAGCCAAGATTCCGTCACCAAAGAAATGGTTCTCATCAAGATCCTCTGTTCCTCGGACGACCGCTCTGGAGCTCTCCAGATCACCGAGCATTTCGGCGGCAAAACCGTCGATCTCACGCTCACATCCATGGTTGTGATGATCACCGGTGACAGCCCGAAGATTGACGCCGCCGTGACCATGTTCTCCCAATACGAGATCATCGAGACCGTCCGCACCGGCAAGGTGGTGATGGCCCGCGGGGAACAGCCCACCTAACCGCCACGCAGGCCATGGGGAAAATTCTTCTCACTCTGATTTTCGCCGGGCTTTCGCCGCTGATTTCGGCGCAAGCCCTCGCGCCGCTACATGGTGAGCTTCTGAAAAAGTGGCCGGGCAACCGCACGGTGAACATCGTCTTCCATGGCCACAGCGTCCCGGCCGGCTATCACAAGACCCCGGATGTCAGGCCTTTCGAGTCCTACCCGCATCTGGTGCATGTGGGTTTGAAAGGAAAATTTCCCCATGCCATGCTCAACGTGATCGTCACCGCGATCGGTGGCGAAAACAGTGGCGCCGGAGCCGAGCGGTTCACCCGCGATGTCCTACCGCACCGCCCGGATCTCGTGCTTATCGATTACGCACTGAACGACCGCGACGTCCCCGAGGATCGGGTGGAAGCCGCGTGGCTTTCAATGATCCGCGCCGCGAAGGAGGCGGGCGTTCCCGTTGTCCTCATCACCCCGACTGGCGATGCGAAAGCCGATATGGCCAACCCCGCCGATCCGCTCACCCAACGCGCCGCCCTGATCCGTAAGCTCGCCGACGCAGAAAAAGTGATCCTTGCCGATGTCTCTGCCGCATGGGTTGCGGAACTTGCGGAAGGCACCCCGCAAGCTGAGTTGCTCAGCCAAGTGAATCACCCGAACCTCCGAGGCCATCAGCTCGCGACCGATGCGATCATCAAGGCGCTTTCCGCCGCAGGCCTTTGACTGCGGCAGCCTGCTGCCGCTTTCCGTGTGACAGCCTGCTGTCCACGGCGGAGGATCGGAAGTGATCGCGCCGCAAGATGCCAATGCCGTCCCACCGGCAGCAGGGCTGCTGGGTCGAAAGCTACAGCAGGCTGTAGCAGTCCAATGTCTCACACCGACACCTGCGCGATCCAATTACTGAGATTGTAGTAAGTGGTGATCCGGCTGATTTTCCCGCCAGTGATCGTGAAAAATATGCCCGCGGGGAGCTTGTATCTCTGGCCGTTTGCCTCGGGTAAGCCGGTATCGGTGGCGAGGTATCCGCCGCAGACGGTAAACTCAGCGGCGGCGCGGGTGGCGTCGGCGGTGCCGAAGATGACGATATCCACCAGCCTTTCCCGGTAGCAGCGTTATTGGGGTCCGTTATTGGGAGTCCTTTCGGATTGATATCTACACGCTGGCAGATAAAATTATTAATCCGAAAGGACTCGTAACCCCAATAACAATAATCGGGATATCAGAGGGGGCGGGCGTAGGTGTTGCAGCGGTTGTGCCAGCCCTCGCGCCAGCGGGCTTCGCCGCGCTCGGGCGGGGAGTTCTCGATTCGGCGGGAGAGGGCGCGTCGTGCGGAGGCTGCGAATTCGATGGCTGCGGCTGGGCCGGCCGGGACATTGTTCATACCGCCGAGCACTTGGAGTAACCCCCAGCCCTGACCTTTGTATTTTTCGGTGGGGCTGGTGCCGTCGCCCTTGAAATTCACGTAGTCGATGAGAGCATAGGTGCCCTGCGGTGAGGCGGAAACCTTGCGGTAGTTTTCGTGGACTTTCGCGCGTTCGGAGGTGGGCGCGGCGGCGAGCATTTTCGGCAAGGCGGCACGGGAGCGGGCGATGATAAAATCCGTCTGCACACCCACAGTGGAGGCGAGCCATTTCCGCAGGCCGGTCATTTCCGCGGAGTTGAACTGGCGCTGGAACTCGACGCGCGAATTCCATGGTGCGTCGGCGCGTTTCGCGATGCCGGGGGGGTTGGCTCCGTTCCTTTCCGCGTAGGTGATGAAATCGGGCCACGATTCCTTGAAGGGGCCGTTGAAGTCGGCGGGATACCAGATGAAATGGCCGATGCCGAGCGAGGGGAATTCCTCGCCGACGTTCCATGCGGTGAGTCCCTCCACGGTGCCGCCGGATTCGTTTTGCCAGATTTTCCTTCCGATCGAGGTTTTTTGCGCGGCGGTGAGGTGAGTGGCGGGCGCGGCGCTTCCTGCGTCGGGAGGGTTGCCGGGGGCGCAGGCGGTGAGCAGCGCGGCGAGGAGGATAGCGGGGCGGAAAGTTTTCATGTTGCGGGGAGCGTATCGGATCGCGCCGGAACGCCAATCTGGAAAACGGCGTGCGGATGATCCAACCACGAATGACACGAATTTTCACGAATGGGAAAATTAAACCGCAGATGGACGCAGATGAACGCTGACCTCCTTAATGAGGGTTTGGGCTTCCATGACGCTGCGAATACGTGTTTTATAGCGGTGACATTTTCCCCATGACGACTGAAGAGAAAAAACCCAGCCCGGCACAGGAGCATCCGCTCGCGAATATCCTGATCAACGTGCTCATCCCCGTGCTGGCGTTGAGTTACCTGAGCAAGGATCCTGCGATGCAGGACGAGGCGAAGCTTTGGCACATCGGTCCGCTCAAGGCGTTGTTCGTGGCGCTGGCTTTCCCCATCGGTTACGGCGTGTGGTTTTTCGTGAAGACGAGGAAGATGAATTTCTTCTCAAGCCTTGGGTTCTTTTCCGTGCTCCTAACGGGTGGACTGACGCTATTCCTCTGGAACAAAGACGGCACCGTAAAGGAACACGCGGCGCTGCTTTTCGGCCTCAAGGAGGCATCGATCCCCTTCGTCCTCGGCATCGCGATCATCACGTCGCATTGGTCGAAAACGCCGTTGCTGCGGACATTCCTTTACAACGACACGATCTTCGACATCCCAAAGATCGAAAAAAAAGTGGGTGAGTTGGGCAGGGAAGCGGACTACAGCAAGGTGCTTCTAAGCGCCACCATTCTCTTCGCCGTGTCGTTTTTCCTGAGCACGCTGATGAACTTCGGGATGGCGCTGTTGTTCCTCGGTGATCTGAATCACACGGCGTCAGATGCGCGCGAGGTTTACAACGAAAAGGTGGCGCAGATCACTGGCTGGGGTTTCTTGGTGATCGGCGTGCCTGTCATGGTGTTCTTATACATTACCCTCAGAAAACTTCTCAGTGGATTGAGAGGGATCACCGGCCTCACGGACGTCGATCTGATGTTGCCGCGCTGACTCAATCGACGAGATTATCGATGCGCTGTGCGAGCTGGATGTCGAGTGCGGTGACACCGCCTACATCGTGTGTCGTCAGCTTTAACGTGACCTTGGTGTGCTTGATCATGATGTCGGGATGGTGCTGTGCCTCCTCGGAGATCTCGCCCACGTCGTTGACGAAATCGATGCCTTCCATGAATTCCTCGAACTCGATGGTGCGGGTGATCTGCTTTTTCTCGTATTCCCACTCGGGGCATTTCTTGAGTGCGGAGGCGAGTTCTTCTTCTTCTAACAATTCGGACATGTTGGGGATGGTTTGTTGAAACGTTCGGCGGGAGATTGGAGGCACGCTTTCAGGATTGGCAAGCCCGTCTTTGATGTTTTTATGAAAAAATATTTCGACCCTCAAGTCATGGACAATGATCTGGTTTGCATGCCCGCATTCACTATGCGTAACATCGGACATGAAAAACATCTATCTCACCTTGCTTTCCGTTTCCTGTTGCCTGCTGGTCATCTCCTGCGCGCCATCGACACCAGCGGCGCGCATT
Source organism: Prosthecobacter debontii (assembly GCA_945883455.1). GTDB lineage: Bacteria > Verrucomicrobiota > Verrucomicrobiia > Verrucomicrobiales > Akkermansiaceae > Luteolibacter. The sequence goes on along the minus strand of CAMCXJ010000004.1, from coordinate 21,678 downwards.
GCGGAGAGGCCTATGGCCTTCGAAAAGCTCAGCAATGATCAAAAAGAATTGGTGCAGCGCGGTGAAATCGCGAAAGGGATGGACATGTCTGCCGTAGCGCTGGCATGGGGGGAACCTTCGAATCGTGTTGAGGGCTTCAACGGCAAGGAGCGTATGGAGCGCTGGGGATACAACGACGCGCAGCCGGTCATCACAAACACGTTTTACAGCGGCTATCGGTACGGCTCTTACGGGCCTTACCGATATTCCGGGGTGGGTGCAGGCTTCGGTCCTGAGATCACTTACATACCTTATCGCAAAAGCACGGTGTGGTTTATCGGTGGTAAGGTGTCCGAATGGGAGCGCTTAAAGTAACCGGGTAATTTCTAAAAACGGATCCTTGTCGTCCGCAGCGGAGTGCCGCTGAATTGTGCCCGTGAAAGCGATAACAGCATGGGTCGTGTTGCTGGGAGCGGCGGTCGTAGCGGCCTCTTCCTCCTGCTCAATGAAAGCGGAAAGCGGTAGCGGCTTGGCGTCCTACCGGGCGTATGATAGACCGGCCAAGCTGCCGCAAAATCTTTCGGCGGTGCGGGTTAATGTCTCGCTCAGCAAGCAGCGGGCTTACGTGATGGAAGACGAAGAAATGCTGATGGTGATGCCCGTTTCCGTGGGCAAGCCGGATTCACCGACACCTATCGGCACATTCAGGATTTCCAGAAAAGAGCACAAGCACCGAGACAACGCCCGCGGCTATGCCTACAGGGGGAATCAAGTTCGGAAATACGGCATCGAAAACAAGCCCTCCGGCTGGTCGTTCAGAGGCGCGCCGCTGCCTTACTGGTGCGAGTTCGATCCATCCTATGGCTTTCACACCGGCTGGGTGCGGCATTCCCCGTGTACTACCGACGGATGCATCAGGATGCACGAAAACCTCGCACCCAAGTTTTTCCGCATGGTCACCATCGGCACGCCGGTGAACATCGCCTACGCGCAGCCGGAGGACGCGCGATGGGCTTACATCCCCCTGCCGCCGGATGCGGGGCCGCTCCCCGATAACCCATATCCGATGTATCTAGGCGACGGCTATTTCACGCAGCACAAGACGCCTGAGTTCGACTGACTCCCCCTCCGTTTCGGAAAGCGCTTGCATCGCGGGGCGAAAGACTGCCTTGTCCCTCGGCTATGAGTAAATTTTCCGGAATACTAACGCACCCGGGCAGCGCCCATAAGGACGAGTTCCTTGCGTGCTGCTTGTTGGTCGCCGTCCACGAAGCACCGATTTTCCGGCGCGAACCCACGCGGGTGGATCTCGACAATCCGGCGATGGCCGTCGTGGATGTCGGCGGCGAGGACGATGCCGCGCGCGGGAATTTCGATCACCACCAGTTCCCCAAAGATCACCCGCCGGTTTGTTCGCTGAGCTTGGTGCTGATGGCTCAAGGTCTGTATCAGGACGCCCGCATGTATTGCGATTGGCTGGAGGTGGCGGAGTGGTTCGATACCCGCGGGCCGGTGGAGACGGCAGCGTGGCTCGGCGTGGAGCGGTCACTGCTGGCGAAGCTGAACTCGACGGTGGATCTGACGCTGCTGAGGCGTTTCGCCGGAATGTCGGAAATCCGCGCTGGCGAGCCAATGTGGGAGGTGATGCGCTGGGTCGGCTCCGATTTGATCGGATACCTGAGATCGTTGCGGGAAAAGCTCAATGAGATCGAACGGGTCAGCGAGATCTGGGAAATGAGCCATGACGCGGGGGATTTCCGGGTGCTGTTCCTGCCCCGGGCGGAAAATTTCTCGGAGGACGCTTCGGCGGGCTTGGCGCGCTACGCAGCGGGTTTGCCGGAGGAAAAGCAGGTGATCGCGATGGTTTATCCGGATCGCCGCGGAGCAGGCTTCGCGCTGTCCCGCTACAACGACGATCTGCGGATGGATTTCACCCGCATTTCCGAGGAGCCAGACGTCCATTTTGCACACGCCCGCGGCTTCGTGGCAAAGACGAGCGCCACCGATCTCGGGCGGATCCGGGAGTTGCTGAATGTGTGCCGGGTGCGTGCCTAGGTGCCACGACGACGTGAGAAGTCACTACTTTTTTCTCAAAATTTTCGTTGACGGATTACAATCATCACATCAATTTTTGACATGAAAATGAATTTAGATATATTGCTTGGATTGCGAATTATTCGTTTCCTGATTATTTGTTTATTTTGTATTTATCCAATTTTAGTAGAACAGATTAAAGCTGAAGAGGAAGCAACATCAGAAATACTTAAAGAACAGAAAATGTCTGTTTTTTTGATAAGCGCAAAAACAGGCAATGATGGAGCAAGTGGAACAGGCTTCGCTTGCAAATATAAAGGTAATAATTACATAGCCACAAATTTACACGTCGTAGATGGTTTTGACTCATTATCGATTATACCGCAAAGCGGCGATAAGATACCACTGTCGGGTAAAATTATTGTAGCTGAAGACGCAGATATTTGCCTATTGGGTGTAAATATCAAGTTTGAAGATATCGATATTGTGCCGCTTCAATTTATGGATGATGTATCTGCAGGATCCAAAGCCGGCGATAAAATAATTTGTTTAGGTAACTCGCTAGGAGCGGGAGTGATTACAACTACTCACGGCACGATCAAAGCGTATGGCCAACCTAGACTTGAAATAGAATCGCCGGTGGTAGAAGGCAACAGCGGTGGCCCCATAATACATTTAGAAACTGGTAGCGTCGTTGGCTTAGTCACAGAGGCTATAATAAACGAAGTCAAGCTTGATAAGTTAAATGAGGCCGCAAAAAAGTCAGTTGATTCCGAACTCGCAGAAGTCTCTTACTTCGGGCACAGGGTGGATTCAGTAAAAAAATGGAAAAGTTACGCCTTCACGGATTTTCAAAAGACCGGTAAAAAAATCAAAAACGCAGAATTAGGACTCACAAGAACTTTGCAGTTTTTTACAGATGAGGACGGCTGGCGGGAAGACAGCAGGCTTTCAAATGCATGGGACAAATATCAAAAATTTATCGATTCATCTGATAAAGTGAATACTAAGAGAACTGAAACTACGGAATATGTGAATGAATATGGGGTGGTAATGCGACGGAGCTCGCAGGTTAAAGGTTTTAGTGTCTCTGAGGCCGATTACGAAAAGGCTCGTCAACTTTTTCGAAGAGAAATTGAATGGAAAATTCTTGCTGAGCAAAAAATACTTACGGACTTAACTCCGGCCGGATATTTACAAATCCATGAAAGAGATATGCTGATTGAATTCTCAAAGAAACTACTTATTCTCCATAAGGATCTTTAGCTTCTTATCATGAATCAATAGTTGCGGTAATGCGTATCGAGGGCGGGATCTGGGTATTTTCGCAGTGAAGCTTACCCCAGAGCGGTTCAAGGTGGAAACGGATAAGCTCAATGCTTTTATGATGGGAATTGAGGGTTTCGCAGTGAAGGCGAAGGCTGCGGCTGGCTGGTCGTTCATGGAATCCGACAAGGATCTCAAGGTGCGGTCTAAATCGACAAGCACGAGAACATCGGACAGGGTGGAAGTAGTCTATGCCAATGGCGTCTCCGTCCGCCTTCTTTTCGCAAACGGAAGAAGTATTTCGGAGGGCGAGATCGGTATTGAAAAGTGCTTGATCTTGGCTTTGGAAAATTTTGAACCGCGCTCCGCAAGGTGATGCGTTTCACACCCATCCGCCTATCCGTGGTTTAAAATAACCCGGACAGTGGTCTTATTGCTTTTTTTCACTACTTAGCATTCCCCTAAAATCACTCCTATCGGGACGGGAGTGATTCAGGATTTGCAGATTCACTGCATTCGGGCAGTGTGGGGACGTGCTTGCAGCTGTTTACCCTGTCGTCCGCAAAGTTTTATTCTCGCTGAATGCTGAGACCGCCCACCACACCAGCATGGCGGGGCTGCGTTTCGCGGAGAAAACGGGATTGCTCGAAGCCCTTTCCGGTCCCCTCCCTCGGGGCAAGTCTGTGGAGCTGATGGGCCTGAAGTTTCCGAACCGCATCGGCCTAGCGGCGGGGCTCGACAAGGAGGGCAACACCATCGATGCGCTCGGGCGGCTCGGCTTTGGCTTCATCGAGATCGGCACGTTCACGCCGCGCCCGCAGGCAGGGAATCCCAAGCCTCGCCTGTTCCGGCTCATCCCCCACGAGGCAATCATCAACCGCATGGGCTTCAATAATCCGGGCATCGACGCGGGCATCGCCAATGTCCGCGCTCACAAATCCTTCACCGGCCCCATCGGTTTCAATATCGGGAAAAATAAGGATACGCCGAACGAAAATGCCGCGGAAGATTACCTTACCTGTTTGGAAAAAGCCTATCCGGTGGCGGATTACATCGCGGTCAACCTTTCCTCGCCAAACACCCCCGGACTCCGCGAACTGCAAGCCGCCGATTCCTCTGCAAGGCTGTTGGAGATGTTGAAAAAATCCCAGGAAAACCTCGCCGCCCGCCATGGGAAGCGCGTGCCCATCCTGTTCAAGGTCGCCCCCGATCTAACAGATGATCAGCTGGCCGCTCTCGCGAAGGTGTTTCTCGATGGCGGCCTCGACGGAATGATCGCTACGAACACGACGCTGGACCGGGAAAAGATTGCGGGACATGCATGGGCGAAGGAAGCGGGCGGGCTTTCGGGGAAACCCGTTTTCGAAAAATCGAACCACGTTCTTGCCGCATTTGCGTCCGCTTTTTCCGGAAAAATTCCCATCATCGGGGTCGGCGGTGTTTCCAACAAAGCCGAAGCCGAGGAGAAATTCCGCCTCGGCGCGGATCTGGTGCAGATCTATACATCGTTCATTTACCACGGGCCAGCGATGGTGAGGGAGCTGATTTCCTGAAGCACGCGGGTTTAAAACGGAGGGCACGGAGACAAACGGAGGCAATGTAGTTTTATGGTGGCGGATTCCTCATTTTCTCCCTCCGTTTTCTCCGTCTAACTCAGCTTCCTCCGTTTCAAAAATAGCCCGCCCCATCTCCACCGTTGAACAATCGCGGTTTTTCCGCCGTAATCCGCTCCATGAAAAGCACCCGCCTCCTCATCATGCTCGTCCTCGCCGCCGGGATCGTCGGCTATGCGGTGTGGCGGAGCTCGCGGACAGCCGCGCCGGAGGAGAAGCTGATCGGCTTCCAGGATTCGGACACGCCCTTCGCGATGCCCAAAAGGGGCAAGCCCGACATGCGTTTCCATTTCCTCTCCGCTTGGCAGGCGAACCAAGTCCCGACCGCCAGCCGCATGGACACGCCGATGGGTTCGGAAAACGGCGCGCTCGTTTACAACGCCCAGAAATTCTGGGAAATGAACGAGAAGCGCGGCGGCCACCACACCGGCGACGACCTCAATGGCATCGGCGGCATGAACACGGATCTCGGCGATCCCGTTTTCGCCGCGGGCGACGGCCTCGTGGTCTATGCGGGCGAGCCTTCACCGGGCTGGGGAAAAATTATTGTCCTCGCCCACCGCGATCCGCAGGGGAAACCCGTCCACACGATGTATGCCCATCTCCATGAGATCAAAACCACGCTGAACACCCTCGTCGCGCGCGGTGAGGTGATCGGCACCGTCGGCACGGGCAACGGCTATTATCCCGCCCATCTCCACTTTGAGGCGCGCGCCTCGGACGGCGCGGACATTGGCGCGGGCTACACCACCCAGCCCCTCAATCGACTTGATCCCGCTGCCGTCGTCGCCGCGCTGCACGACACCTCGGAAAATGGGATCACCCCGGCTCCGCTGGCCTTCGCCAAACAGGACGATGCGCCTTGGACAAAGCTGGAGATGAAGAACGCGGAGAAATTCTCGGAATTGAAGGAGTGAGAAACTTGGACTGCTACTGCCTGCTGTAGCTTTCGGCCATGCAGCCTGCTGCGAGCCGCATGGCATTGGCATCTTGCGGTGCGCTCCCTCCCGTTCCTCCGCCCGTTGACAGCAGGCTGTCTCACGGAAAGCGGCAGCAGGCTGCAGCAGGCCACGGCCTCAAATCCCCGTCACAATCTCCACGGCCGGCAGCGCCTTTTTGATCTCCTCGATAGCCGCTGGCGTGACCGCCGTTTGCCAGAGGTAGAGGCGTTTCAGGTTCGTGAGCGCGATGAGTTTTTTTACACCCGCGTCGGTGACCTTTGTGCCATAGAGGTTCACGGATTCGAGTTTCGTGAGCTTCACGAGCGTGTCCATGGAGGCGTCGGTGATGCCGGTTTCGGAAAGGCGCACCATGCGTAAGTCCGTGGCGGCAGCGAGTTTGGCGATGGACGCGTCGGTGACCGAGGTGGCAGAGAGATCCACAGCGACCATCTTCGGGATCACGGGGGATAGCTTCGCAAAAAGTTCGTCGGTGAGGTTCTTCCGTAGAGAAACGCCGGTGAAAGTAAGGTTCGCAGAGGATTGGGATTCAAAAGTCAGCCCGCCGGGAAAATCCATACCGAGCTTGGCGACGGTCGCGCGGAGATCGTCCGTTGGTAGGTCGGAGACCACTTTTTGCACGGCCACTACGCTTGCACTGATGCCGAGATCCAATTTGCCGATGGCGGCGCGGATCTCGTCGGTGAGCTTGAGTTCACCGGCTTTTTTTGCGGGATCACCGCCTTCGTCGAGCCACCATTTCACTACGGCGAGCTCGTGCTCCTCCATTCCCTTTTTGCCATCTGGGGGCATGTGTTCTTCGTCATCCTCAGGTAGCTCCGGGCGAATCACGATGTTGCTGTCCTGCGCGCTACCCGGCTCAATGGCCGAGCCTTCCTTGCCGCCCTTCACGAGCATCTCGAAGGTGTCCATCCGCAGCTTGCCCTTGGATTTGCCTTCCTTGTGGCACTCCACGCAACGCTTGTTGAGGATCGGCTGGACGATGTCCGCATAAACGACCTGCTCCTCCAGCGGCTTTACTATGACATCCTCCTCTTTTTTCTCCTTCGGTTCGAGTCCGATTGCTTTGCGAATCGGGTCGGGCGCGTATGCTGTTAGATAATCGCTACCGTGTGTCATCGAGGCACCGCCGTGGCTGGCAAAACCCATCACACCAACGCTGCCGAAAAGTAGGACGCGGTAGAAAGCCTGCGAGGCGACTGGAGCAAGACTCCACGCTCTCACAATCATCGTTACTACCGCGGCACAAGCGAATCCCAGTCCGCTCCAAAGATGGTCTTCCGCCAATTCGCTACCCTCATATCCTCCGCCGTGGTAAAGCATGAAACCGGCGATTACCGCAACCACTGCACTGCCTGCGCCGACGAAGATCGGCAGGATGCTGCGTGGTGATTTGTCCCGTGATAACATCCCCAATATTTCTTGGAGAAGGATCAGCGAGAAAATCCCGATGGGTAGATGCAGGATGACAGGGTGAAAGCGACCGAGAAAGCGCACCATGTCCGGCATTTTGTCACCGTCCGGCTCACCGGCGAGAAAGGGCATGGCGATCAGGCCGCCGATAGTGAGTAACCCGGTGATGGTAAGGAACCATGGTAGCCCTTTTCTGGCGGACTGGGTGTCGAGGTCGATTTCTTTAGACATGTTGGTAACGGGTGGGATACGAATGGTTCATTAAACGTCGATGGTGACATCTTTCTTTCCAGCTTGGCGCGAGACAGAGCTGTAATTGCCTTTTTTTCCCATCAAGGGCAACCATTTCCTAAGGTCATAACCTAAGTATGAAGTGCATTTCAGAAAAATGCCGAGGGCAACGACTTCATCGATAAACGGCAGCGGATCCATCGCCGGGAAAGGCAATGGCCCAATCGTAAGCAAATACAATCCCGAGAGAATCGCTCCGATCCATGCGAATTTCCGTTTCATAATTTCAATTTACTACGGATCTCGATTAGCACAACTTTCGGCTTTCTCTTGATGACCTACGCGGGCTACCGGATGGGCATCGAGGTCTCAGTGGAGCGGCTCTAAATCGCAACCCATTGAAAAGTTGACCCGGCGCGCTTAAAGTATCATGGTTGTGCCTGTATGAAATTTTCTACCTTCGGCATTATTTCAGTTGCTCTGACTCTGGCGGCTTGCGGAACTTACAGCCCAGCCAATGGCAGCTACGGCGACTTTGATCCCACACAGGTTCCGGGCAGTGGCATGAACAGAGCTGACACAAGCTATGGCCCAACGATAACGCCGGGGCAGTTTGTAACCGCGAACATTCCCAACACCGCTTTTTACAAAGCTAAGCCCAAAGGCAACGAGGACGCTGACAAGCTTCTCAGTCTTGGTAGCAATATGAAGATCGTTTCCAACGACGGATCCTATGTGAAAGTCGAACTCGACAGCGGCGAGGTGGGGTGGGTGCCTTCCGTGATGGTGTCTTCGTCCACAACAGACCTCGTGCCCATCGACGGAGCTTATCAGGTGTATCCACCATTGCCAGAGGGCGGTGCCTTGGAGCCCTTGCCCACGCTGGACGCGAACGGCCAACCTCCGGGCGGCTCCATCCCAACCATCATTGATCCGAACGCGCCTATCCCCGCTCCGGGCGCACCCCTCACCCTTGACCCGATTCCCAATCTGACTCCATCCGTACCCGAAGCGGCAGAGGACACCCCAAAGGATGCGAGCGAGGAAAAACCCGCAGAGGAAAAACCCGCAGAGTGAGCAGTATGAACTTCGAGGAGCTCTGCGAGATCGCCGAGGACGAGGTGGCGATGATCGTGAAAGTTTTGCCGGATGACGTGAAGGAACAGGCGGAGGGGTGCCCGGTATCGTATGAAAGTAAGCCCGCGCCGGATGACGGTCTTGACGAAGACATCCTCGGGCTTTTCGAAGGTGCCTCCCTGATCGATGAACCCGGTCCGGACGCCATGCCACGCATCCGTATCTTCGTGGAAAACCTCTGGGGATACACGGAGCGTGACGAACAGGATTTCCGCGACGAAGTGGGCACCACCTATCTCCATGAGCTGGGGCATTACCTCGGCTGGGATGAGGACGAGATCGCGGACCGCGGGCTTGAATGATGCAATGACGCTCAACCAGTCGCCGCCGATGCCCACCCACCAAATCAACCTGGAAGACGAGTCGCACCTGCACCTGCTCTCCGTTTTCCATTTCGTGATCAACTGCGCGTTCTTTCCTTTCGGCACGGTGCTCGGTGTTTTCACCATCATCGTTCTCCAGCGGTCGACGGTGAAAATGACCTACGCTGCGAACACCAGGATTTAGAGCACCGCCGTTTTCGCGAGCGCCATGGCGATCAGCTCCAGCGGATCGAAGTCCTGCTCGGAAAGGATGCGGTGGCGCATGACCGCAGGGAAAACCGCCTGCACGTGATCCGGATAAACGGCGGGTGCGGATTCGAGGAACGCGTTTGTCCTGGCCGCGCGTAAGATCGCCAGCGAGGCGCGGACGGAGACGCTCTCATTCGATCCCGCAAGCCGCCGCAGCGCCTCACAAAGAGCGGTGATGTATTGCGCGACGGCCACCGAGACGGGAAGCTCCGCTGCTTTTTTCTGGAGGGCAAGGATCGTTTCGCCATCGAGACCGAAGGAGGGAGACATCTCCGGCTCCGCCCCGCGCGCGGCGTGGGAGAGCAGGATTTCCGTTTGTTTCCCCGCATCTGGCAGGGTCATGCGGAGGGAGAGCAGAAAGCGATCTAGCTGCGGTTCCGGCAGCGGAAAAGTGCCGGTGGCATGGGTGTCGTTTTGGGTGGCGATCACGATGAAGGGCCGGGGCAGATCGCGGGTGATGCCGTCGATGGTCACGCGGCCCTCGTTCATGCTTTCCAACAGGGCGGACTGCACCCGCGGCGAGGTGCGGTTGATCTCATCCGCTAGCAGGCAGTTGGAAAACACCGGCCCGGGGATGAACTCGAAGCCGCCCGTCGCGGAGCGGTAGAGGTTGTAGCCGAGGAGATCGGAGGGCAACAGATCCGGGGTGAACTGCACGCGCTTGAAAACTCCACCCATCGAGCTAGCTAGAGTGTGGGCGAGCATCGTCTTGCCGATCCCAGGCGCACCCTCGATGAGCACGTGACCATTTCCTAACAGAGCGGTGAGTAGCAGACGCGAGGCCTCTTCGGAACCAATCACGGTTTCACTGAGATGCCGCAGCAACGGGGTAAGGAGGTTCGGGTTCATTGCATGAGTTGGGCCGCGTATCTACCGATTACGGCCGGGTAAAGGCGATGCTCGGCAGCCTGCAAGCGGGCGTGTAACATCTCCGGCGTGTCATCGGGAAAAACAGAGACTCGTTCCTGCCCTAAGATCAACCCGGTGTCCATCCCGGCGTCGACCAGATGCACCGTCACGCCGCTTTCGGAAACGCCCGCCTCCACCGCCTGCCGCCATGCCTCAAGGCCGGGGAAAACAGGGAGTAGGGAAGGGTGGATATTTAGAATGCGGGAGGGGAAGGCATCCAGAAGCGGGCGTTTTACCATGCGCATGAAACCGGCGAGGCAGACCAACTCCACCCCCGCCTCCCGGAGTTTTCGCGCCGTTTCTTCCTGCGCCACATCGGGAAATTTCATGCTGTGTCCCGAACAGTCGATCACCCCGGCGCGGATGCCTTTCAGCTCCGCTCGCTCGAGGATGTGGGCATCAGGGTGATCGGAAAGCACAATGCCGACCCGAGCATCCAAAGCCCCGGCATCGATAGCATCGAGGATCGCCTGCATGTTCGATCCGGCACCGGAGCCGAGAATTCCAAGGGTAATCATGCCCATGGTTTAGAGAACCTCCAGATTCTGCCAAGAATCAATATCCACCAGCCGAACTTTTTTGGGCGGATGCGACGTAATCGTATGCCCGCCACACCCGTTCAGAACACCTGCCAAGCGGGCTTGTTGGCATCCACCCAGCGGTAGTAGTCCGCGCGTTTCAGGCCGGTGGCGGCGGGTTCGTCGAGGCAGACCTTGACCACCGGATGCATCTGCAGGGCAGAGGCCGGGTTGAACGAGGTGACCGGCCCCTCGACGGCTTCCGCAATCGCGCGAGCCTTGTTTTCCCCGAAAGCGAGCAGGAGGTTCATACGCGCCTCCATGATCGTGCCGATGCCCATGGTGATGACGTGCTTGGGCACCTCGTCCTCGCTGCCGAAGAAGCGGGCGTTGTCAGCGCGGGTCTGGCGGGTGAGGGTCTTGATGCGGGTGCGGGAGGCCAGCGAAGAGGTCGGCTCGTTAAAACCGATGTGGCCGTCCGTCCCGATGCCGAGCACCTGGATATCGATGCCCCCTGCGGCACGGATCCGTTCCTCATACTCCGCGCAATGACGTGGGATGTCGGATACATTTCCGTCCGGGATATGGACGCTCTCGAGACGGATGTTGGTATGCCGGAAAAAGTTTTCCCACATAAAGCTGTGGTAGGTCTGCGGGTGTTCGCGCGGGAGGCCGATGTATTCGTCGAGGTTGAAGGTGGTGACCTTGCTCCAATCGAGATCCATCCTGATGAGCGCGCGATAAAGGGGCAGTGGTGTACTGCCGGTGGCGAGGCCGATGATCGCGGCGGGCTTGTCGCGGAGCTGCTTGGCGATGATGCGCGCGGCGACGGTGCTGGCGCTTTCCGGCGTGTCTCTGATGATGATTTCCATTAAGCTTTGCCCAAACGGGCGTTGATTTTTTCCGCCACGTCTTGCTGGAACCGCAGGATAAGCGCGCCGGTGAATGCCGCGATGTCAAGCGTATCATCGGCCACAAGCGGCGTGAGATCCATACCGAAAATGACTTGAGTAGCCTGATCCGTGGAGTGCGAATCGAAAAACGTAGCATTGGCGGCGCGACGGCCGTGGATGGCGAGGTCATAGCGTTTTCCCCCGGCGATCTGGGAGTCGAAAACACCGTTGAGCGCGGCGGAGAGGTTGTCGCGACCGCTCACATCCATGAGCACTTTCTGGTCATCCGGCAGCCAGTCGAGATTGCGCCAGACCTCGCAGCCGATGACTTGCCGAGGGCGTTGCTCGCGGGGCATTTCGCGGATGGCTTGCAAGGCGGCAATGGTGACGCCGATGTGGGTGTCGTGCTTGTCGGCGGGGTTGTGGGTGTAAACGACTTCCGGAAGGCTCGCAGCGAGGATCGCCTTGAGGTCGTTTTTCAAATCCGGTGCGGACGGGGATTTCACCGCGCCGCTGTGATGGTCGAGCTGGATCATCGCCGCATAGCCGCCGATCACGGCCGCAGTGTTCTGCTCCTGGCGGCGGATGGACATCATGTGTGCGTCGGTGAAATCCGCGTAAGGACCGGTGCGCGAACTACCCGCCCCGTTCGTGCATGTCACGCCGCCGAACCATTTCTCCGTGCTAGCGAAACAGGTGAGGATACCGTGAAAGGCCATGAACTCGAGATCGTCCTGATGTGCGCCAATCCCAAGGTGGGTGATGCGGGCGAGCGCTTCCGTTTCAGGCAAGCTGTCGGGGATGAAGACGGATGCTGTGTGGTGGTGGAGATTCATGCGATCACTTCCGCGTTTTCGGCAAGCTGGCGGCGGCGACGGCTTGGCCTACGCGGCGGGTTTTCTCGTCCGGCACGTGCATGGTGACACGCGCGGCGATCTCGGGAAATTCCTTTTCGAGAACATCCCGCGCTTTTCTAATCACGACATCGCCACCCTCGCCAGTGGTGACGCGCCCGAGCACGAGCATTTGCGAGTAGTTGTAGAAATCGGCGTAATGCGGGATCGTGTATCCAAGATAGACGCCTATCGTTTCATAGATTTTCGCAGCGCGCGCGTCGCCCTGCGCCATGAGTTTCTGCACCTCGACGAGGCGCTCGGGCAGGCCCATTTTCGCGGGGAGCTTGATCTTCGCAGCGGGCAGAAGCTTGTTCACCGCCTGCTGGGAAAAATAGAGCGCGCCGACGCCGGCATCGCCCGACCACTCGTCGGCCGGAGCCTTGGGATTGTAGTCGACGGGTGCGAAGGCGAGCTCATTGAGCCAGCCGAGGATGCGGCCTTTGCCATCGATGAAACCCACCGCCTCGCTCGATCCCATCGCGAGGCCGAACATGCCGTTTTTCCCCAGCGAAAGCGCACCCGCCAGCGCGGTGACATCGCCGTCGTTCATCACCGTCATCGGCACGTTCCATTCTCTCTGGATGCGCTTGAAAACAGCGGCGGCGGTGGGGAAAAGTTTCTTCGGGATCGCGCGCAGCAGGGACGCGACACGAATCTCGTTGTCCACCACGATACCGGCCGAACTACCGCCGATCGCATCAACGCGCGGCATGTGCGCGGCGGCGCGGTGCAGCGCGGCGGAGATGTTGTGGTAGTGATAACCGGGGTCGGCCTGAGACTTAGGATCCCACGGGGTCTCCTCAGTGAACACCGCCTCGCCGTCGATCACGGCGGAGACCTTGAAATCGCTGGCACCCAGATCGAAGCCGATCCGGCAGCCTTTCATGTGCCCGCCCACCGGCAGCTCCATGTCCCGCGCCGCATAAACCTTGTCCGCCGTGGTGACCTCGACCTCGAACTTTTTCCCGTAGGCGAGCTCCATCATTTCCACATCGAACTTACGCCCGCCGCACAGTGAATAGGTCTTGCGGATGAAAGTGCCGATGGCCTTCGGTCCGCCGATCTGTAGCTTCCAGCCGCCACGTGCCCAAAGCAGAAACTTCACGATGCGCTCGACGTAACGCAGGGTTTCCTCACCGCCATCCGGTATGACGGAAGTCTCGAAGCGGGAAACCAGCCCGCCCTCGCGCTCTAGACCGATCACAAGTGGCACGGCCTGCCCGGTAGCGCGGGCGGTTTCCAGGTAGTGACGGTTGAACAGCACCGCGGGCAGAAAACCTGGGTCGAGCGGCGCCTTGATGGCGGGATAGGGCGCAGGGTGCATGGCGATCTGGATGGGGATGTGATCTAGATTCATCGCAAAGGAACGCAGAGGAAAACATACGAAAAACTCTAAACTTTAAATTTCAAACCCTAAACCTAGATGAGTGCGAAGCCCTCTTCCTTAGAGCTTAAAATTTAAAGTTTAAAGTTTCCCTACTCCTGGTGCCTCGCCCTCGGCTCGCGCTTGGCGACGGTTTCGCCGCCGGGCGCGGTCACGAACGGGCCGCCTTCCAGCGGTGCGACGCCGGTGAAGGCCACGTCCGGCATGTCGGTGGGACGCCCGGCGAGCGGAAAATCCTTGCGCAGCGGGAAGAACGGGTAGCCCTCCCACAACAGGATACGCTTGAGGTTCGGGTGGCCGGAAAACGGGATGCCCATCATGTCCCAGACCTCGCGCTCATGCCAGTCCGCTCCTTTCCACAGATGAATGGCGGTGGGCACGGACTCGTCCTCGGAAACCTTGGTCTTGAGCCTCAGGTGGCGCGTGTCGTCGAGCGAGGCGAGCTCATAAACCACCTCGAAACGCGGATCTTCACCAAAGTGGTCGAGCGAGGAGATGTCGAGCAGCAGCTCGAAGCCGAGCTTGTCCTTGCAAAGAGCGAGAGCTTTCGGCAGCGCTTCGAGCGAAAGCAGAAGTGTCGTCTCACCCCGGAATTCGGTTTCCGAAAGGATGCCTGCACCAAGCGTTTCGTGCAGTGCGGGGAGATCATTGGCAAGGGCGGCGGACATCTTATCTAAAATTTAGTGCTTAATGCTTAGGATTTGAGCCTCACGCGTTTTCCTCGAAGAACACGCGCTTCTGGTCTTCCGTCGAGTGCTCCTTCTCGATTTTTTCCTGGAGCTTCATCAACCCCTCGATGAGGGCTTCGGGACGCGGCGGGCAACCGGAAATGTAAACATCCACGGGGATCAGGCGGTCGATTCCCTGCAACACGGCGTAGGAGCGGTACATCCCGCCGGACGACGCGCAGGCACCCATGGCGATGCACCATTTTGGCTCCGGCATCTGATCCCAGACGCGTTTCACCGCCAATGCCATCTTGTAGGTGACCGTGCCGGCTACGATCATCACATCGGATTGGCGGGGAGAAAACCGCATCACCTCCATGCCGAAGCGGGAGATGTCGAAGCGCGAGGAGGCAGTCGCCATCAGCTCGATCGCGCAGCAGGCGAGACCCATCGGCATCGGCCACAGGGAGTTCTTCCGCATCCAGTTGATCGCGGCGTCCACCTGAGTGAAAATGATATTGCCTTCGATCTTCGAATCGTAAGTGGCGTGGGTGGAGGTGGTGTCGATGGTTTCCATAGCTCGGGGGCGGGACGCCGGGAGGTTGGTGGCAAAGAGGTCGTGTCTCAAGCGGATTGTGGGAAAAATTCCCGCAACTCAGGATTGAAACCGTGGCAGCGAATTGCATCCGCCATGCCCAGAGATGACTGGAGTAAGGCATGGCGGATGCAATCCGCCGCCACGAATCAGAAATTCTTACTCACGCTAACCGGAATGGCTTGGCGACCTCGAACCATGGGGTTGGCTCGGATTGTGTCGCGCAATGGAGGGCTGTGTGGTCGTGGCCGAGTTCGCGCAAGCACTTCCCGAAAACTTCGGTAACCTTTTTCGGGCAGTTGCAATCTGAGCTGAGATGGCCAAATACAATTTGTGAGAGTCCCGCGTGGGCGATCTCGCGGAGTAACTCGCCGACCTGGACATTGGACAGATGGCCGTGCTTTGAGGCAATGCGCTGCTTGATCGACCACGGGCGCTTGGTGTCGAGTTCGAGAAGTTCATCATCGTAATTCGCCTCCACGAAAAGGGCGGAGAGGTTCCGCAGGCGCTCGGTCATACTGCGGGTGACGAAGCCCGCGTCGGAAACTAGGCCGAGACGGTTCGCGGCGTTGCCGATCACGAAGCCGACAGGATCGACCGCATCATGCTGGATCGCGAAGGTTTCCACCGTCAGGTGTGCGATGGGAAATGTCTGCCCGGCCTCGAAAGTTTTCCAAGTTGCGCCCGAGATGCCTTGCTCACGGACGACGTGGGCGGTGTCCCGCGTAGCGAATACGGGCATCGGACGGGTTTTGAGAAAATTTTTCAATCCGCGCACATGATCTCCGTGCTCATGGGTGAGCAGGATGCCATGCAACGAAGCGGGATCAACACCGAGCTGTGTCAGGCGGGTGCACAGTTGTTTCGCGCTCAGACCAGCGTCGATGAGCAAGCGCACCACGCCGCACTCGACGACGGTCGCATTTCCGTTGGAGCCGGAGCCGAGTACTGCGAATCTCATGCGCTCAGTGATAGTGGGATCTCGCCCGAACGCAACCTTCCACCCGGTTCATATTTCGGCGCACGGACTTTTGGCAACGGTCTATCCGCAAATCGTTGCGCGGCGAAACTGGCGTCATCATACCTTCAGGGGCGGTATGCCGAGCTGCTCGGGAAGGGCGAGGCGTGGGCGGTCCGTAAGGATCTCGGGATCGCCGTAGGTGATGAGGACAGTATGCTCAAAGTGGGCGGAGGGCTTGCGGTCGGCGGTGATGACGGTCCAGCCATCGTCGAGGATGCGGACTTCGGGCACGCCGGCGTTGACCATGGGCTCGATGGCGAGGGTCATGCCGGGCATAAGGGTTGGGGATTTGCCGCGCGGGCGGAAATTTGGAACCTGCGGCTCTTCGTGGAGTTTCCTGCCGACGCCGTGGCCTACGAATTCGCGGACGATGCTGAAACCGAACGGCTCGGCGAATCCCGCAACAGCTCCGCAAAGGTCAGCTAGCTTGCGGCCGGCGCGGGCTTTGGCGATTGCCTCATAAAGGGATTGCTCGGTGACGGCGAGGAGGCGTTTCGTTTCGAAGGGGATTTCACCGCACGCGACGGTGGTTGCATTGTCACCGATGAAGCCGGCCTTGATGATGCCAACGTCGATCTTCAATATGTCACCCGGCTGGATGCGGCGCGGGCCGCCGATGCCATGCACCACTTCCTCGTTCACCGAGATGCAGATCTGGCCGGTGAATCCGCGATAGCCAAGAAAGGCACTCTTGCAGCCGTTTTTTTTCATGAGATCAGCGGCAAGGTTGTCGATTTCCTTGGTGCTGACGCCGGGCGCAACGGCGGCGGCGAGCTGCTGGAGTATGTCCGAGGCGATGCGGCCGGACTCGCGCATACGTTCGATTTCCTTAGGGGACTTGATGGGGATACGGGTGCGCATGTAGGGAAACATTAAACTCTAAATTTTAAAACCTAATGAAGAGAGGATGATGGCGGCGGTCTCTTCCTTGGTACCGGTGGCGGGGACGGGGATGAGCCTGTGGGTTGTGCGGTAGAAGTCGATGACAGGGACGGTAAGGGCGGTGTATTCAATGTGGCGATTACGAAAGTTTTCCTCGTCATCGTCAGCGCGGGGAGCCGCGGGCTCACCGCATTTCGGGCAGCGACCGCCTTCGGAAAGCTCGCGGCGCTGGCCAGTCCAACGGCAGCCGGGGCACTCGACGCGTTCTCGCGTGCGGCGTAGGAGCTCATCAAAAGGGGCTTCGAGCGCGACGGCGGCATCGAGAACAGCGCCGTTTTGCGAAAGCCAGCCATCGAGGAACTCAGCCTGCGGTAAGCTGCGGGGAAATCCGTCGAGCACCCAACCTTTGCCGGATTTGCCAGTATCATTTTTTTCGAGCCAATCGGCGAGGATGGGGCACATCAGGTCGTCCGGCAGGTAACCGCCACGGGCAAGAATGGGCTCGGCGGTGAGTCCGAGCGGGGTGCTTTCCTCGATGTTCTCGCGGAGCAGCGCGCCGGTGCTGAGGTATCCGAGGCCGAGGCTCGCAGCAAGCCTGCGTCCTTGGGTTCCTTTTCCGGAAGCGGGCGGGCCGAGTAGGACGATTCGCATCGGGACAGGGCGGGCGCCAACCGCGGCGTGGCTTCAGCCGTGGCTGCGCTTGTAGATCATAGCGGTTATGCCCAGCACAACGAGGATGGCGATGACGACCCAGAGATAGACGATCGCATTGCGCGGGGCAGCGTTGCTCTGATTACCAAGCCGGTCGTAGCGACCCTTGAGTTTGCCTTTCCGCAGGAAGCCGTCGTAATGCTTCTGCAGGAGGTGGGTCTCCACCTGGCGCATCACATCGAGCACGACACCGACCATGATCAGCAGCGAGGTGCCGCCGAAAAACTGGAGAACGAGCGAATTCTGGGGAAGGCCGACGATTTTTCCGATCAGAGCGGGCAGGAAAAATAGGAGAGCGAGGAAGATGGCACCCGCGAAAGTGAGGCGGGTCATCGTGAAGTCGAGGAAATCCGCGGTGGGCTTGCCGGGGCGTTGGCCGGGGATGTATCCACCGTTGCGCTTGAGGTCTTCCGCGATCTGCGAGGGCTGGAACATCATCGCCACCCAGAAGTAGGAGAACAGGAAGATTCCAATACCACCGAGGATAAAATACCACATGCCGCCGCCTACGAGTTCTCCGTAAAGCTTCGTGGCCCATGGCTGCTCAGGGAAAAACCATGTCAGCATCATCGGCGGCAGCGAGAGAACCGCCGTGGCGAAGATGATCGGCATCACCCCGGCATAGTTGACCTTGAGGGGAAGGTATTGCGTCTGCCCGCCGAACTGCTTGCGGCCGACGACACGCTTCGCGTATTGCACGGCGATGCGGCGCTGGGCCTGAGTGATCGCGATGGTACCCGCGATGACAATGAGGAGGAGCGCGATCATCACGACCATCATGATCGCCTTGAACGGATCGCCGTCGGTGAAATAACCCCACGCTTGGATCAGCGCGCCGGGGAGGGCGGAGATGATGTTCACCGTGATGATGATGGAAATGCCGTTGCCAATGCCCTTTTCCGTGATCTGGTCACCAATCCACATCAATAGGATGGTTCCCGCCACAATGGTGAGCACGGTGAGCATGAGCCAGGTGGCCGATGGGTCCGGGACGAGTTTCCCGAAATTTTCCACCCCCTGCATGTAGGGCAAGGTCTCGGGCTTGGTAAGGGATTGCGCGACGAAGTAACCCTGTATCAGCGCAATCACGATCGTAATGTAGCGCGTGTATTGAGTGATCTTCTGGCGACCACCGTCTTCACGGGCCAGCCTCGAGAACTTCGGCACGATAGCCGTCATGAGCTGCACCATGATCGAAGCGGAAATGTAGGGCATAATGCCCAGCGCGAAAACACCCGCCTGGGTGAGTCCGCCACCCGAAAACACCGTGAGCAGTGCCGTGACACCGCCGCCGGGGCTCGTAGGATCCTGCTTCGCCACGTCATCGAGCCAAGCCTTGATCACACTCGCATCCACGCCCGGAAGGGTAATGTGGACACCGAGCCGGACGATGACGATGAGAGCAAGGGTGAAAAGGATGCGATCCCGCAGTTCGGGGATTTTCCAGGTGTTCGCAAAGGCGGAGATCATGGTGGATGGAAACTTTAAATTTTAAATTTTAAACTCTAAGAAAACACCGGAGGCGGGCTTTCATCACGCGGAAAGGAAGCGGCTAGGCTTCCTTTCCGAAATCAGGTCATGCACCGGTTCGCGTTGTCACTCGCCTTCCGTCGTCACGGGTGTGCGGGTCTTCGGGGCAGGTTCGGTGAAGCTACCGCCAGCCTTCTCGATCTTCTCACGGGCGGTCTTGCTGACCTTGTGGAAGCAGACGGTGAAAGCCTTCTCAACTTCGCCATCACCGAGTAGCTTGATCTTATCACACGGGCCGTTGACAAGACCCGCCTCGCGGAGGGATTTCTCGTTGATGAGCGCGCCGGATTCGAAACGATCGTCAAGATCGCCGACGTTTACGACGATGAAGACATCGCGGAAGTCGAAGTTATTGAAGCCGCGCTTGGGCAGACGGCGGTGAAGGGGCATCTGGCCGCCTTCGAAACCGACGCGGGTGCCGCTGCCGGAACGGGCTTTCTGACCCTTGTTGCCTTTGCCGGAGGTCTTACCGAGACCCGAGCTTTCGCCCGAACCGAGGCGTTTGGTGCGATGCTTGGCGCCGGGATTCGGCTTAAGATTGTGGAGTTCCATTTTTGTGTGTGGTTAAAAGTTATTGGTTAGAAGTTAAACGGGAAGAGCTATTTGCAGTGGATACCTAATAACCAATAACAAATAACTTCTAACGCCATCTTAGATGGCTTTCTCTTTCTTCTTCTTTCCGCGGGATCCGAGGATCTGGTCGCGGGTGCGGACGGAGGAGAGGGCCTTGAGGGTGGCCTTGACCACGTTGGCGTGGTTGGAGGAACCCATGGATTTCGCGAGGATATCACGGATGCCCACCGCTTCGCAGACGGCACGGACACCGCCGCCGGCGATAATCCCCGTTCCGGGCGATGCGGGCTTGAGCAGAACCTTACCACCGCCGAATTCGGCGTAAATTTCGTGGGGAATGGTTCCATCCACGATACTCATTGGCTTGAGAACTTTACGAGCCGCTTCGCTGGCTTTCTTGATGGCGTCCGCCACCTCGTTTGCCTTGCCGTAGCCAAGACCCACCTTGCCTAGCTTGTCTCCGCAGACCACGAGAGCCGAGAAGCTGAAGCGACGACCGCCTTTGACGACCTTGGCGCAACGGTTGATGAAGACGACCTTTTCGGAAAGCTCATTGCCATCGGAATCGGTGAGCGCCTGGCGCTCCTCACGGCGCGGGCCGCCGCGACCACGGCCACCGCCGTTGCCGCCACCGCCACCGCCGCCGCCACCAAATCCACCACCGCCGCCGAATCCTCCGCGGCCCTGCCCACCGCCGCCGCCGCCCTGATAGCCGCCGGAGCGGGCTTCGGGTGCAGGAGAGGCTTGGGGAGTTGGGGATTCCGCTACGGTCGCTGCGACCGGTACGGGTTCATTTTCTGAAGTAGTTGCCATGTGATGGGGAATTAGAATTTAAGGCCGGCTTCGCGGGCTGCGTCGGCAAGGGCTTTCACCTTGCCATGATAGAGGTGACCTCCGCGGTCGAAGACCACGTCGGAGATGTTCGCTGCCTGGGCGCGCTCGGCGACAAGCTGTCCGACCTTTTGGGCGGAAGCGATATTGGAGGCGTTGCCTTCGAAGCTCTTGTCCATGGTGGAGGCGGAGACGAGCGTGCGGCCTGCTGAATCGTCGATCAGCTGCGCGTAAACGTGCTGGTTCGAGAAGTAAACCGCGAGACGCGGGCGCTCCGTGGTGCCAGCCACCTTGCGGCGGATACGGCTGTGGATCCGCTGGCGGATGGTTTTGCGTTGAATGGTGCTCATGAAGATAGTGATGTTTCAGGTTACTTGCCGACGCTCTTGCCTTCCTTGCGGCGGACTTTTTCGCCGACGTAGCGGACTCCTTTACCTTTGTAAGGCTCCGGTTTGTAAAATGCGCGGACTTCGGCGGCGAATTGTCCGACAAGCTGTTTATCTATACCTTCCACCTTGATCTTGGTGTTTTCGTTCACCGTCACGGTGAGGCCGGATGGGATGGGGTGCAGGAGCGGGTGCGAACGGCCGAGCGAAAGGTCGAGATCCGAACCTTTCACGGCGGCGCGGAGACCGACCCCGTGGATTTCAAGATCCTTGACGAAGCCAGTGGAGACTCCAGTGATCATGTTGTTGACGATGCTGCGCACGGTGCCGTGAAGGGCGCGGTGTTCGCGTTGCTCAGTGGCGCGTGAGACGATGACGTTACCGTCCTCGGATTTCAGTGAGATACCGGCGGGAACCGAGAAGTCGAGCTTGCCCTTGGGGCCTTCGACTTGGACGGTGTTGCCCTCGACCTTAATGGCGACTTTGGCGGGCAGAGAGATTGGTTTGAGTCCGACTCGTGACATGGTGTTATATGGTTCGAGTTAGGGGTTACCAGATGTTGGCGAGGAGTTCGCCGCCGAGCTTCTGGCGCTTGGCGGAGGTGCCGGACATGACGCCTTTCGGGGTGGAAAGGATCGAGATGCCGAGGCCGGACATAACGCGCGGGATTTCCTGTG
>CAMCXJ010000003.1 GCA_945883455.1 Prosthecobacter debontii | reverse complement strand
CCCATACAGATTCACCCCCCCCTCTTCTTCAATAGGATCCCTGGATGGCCATCTTCCGGAAGCGGCGTCGTAGTCACGGAAGAGATACATGTAGAGGCCGCTGGTGGGTTCGTAGCGGCGGACGTTCCAGAGGATTTCGTTGTCGATGGCGGTGGCGGCGAGTTTCGTGCCGCTCGGGTTGTAGATCTCCGGCTCGCCGAAGGCTGTGTAGCGGTAGTGTTCGATGAGGTTGCCGTTGTCGTCGCTGACGGCCATGACGTGGTCTAGATAATTCTTGTGGAAGTACTGGATGTCCTGCTTGTCGCCTTCCAGGGCGCGGGCAAAGACGGTGTTGAGAGCACTTTCACTCGGATTGGCCTGCAGGTCGTTCTGAATGGTCGTTTGACCTGCCTGGTGCTTGTGCTCGCTCTGTTCGGTGTTGCCCCACCAGAGCAGGACTTCCTTGTTTGTGCCCTGCTTGCGGACGATGCGCCTACCTAAGGCGTCGTAACGGTATTCGATCGCGCTGTAGCCCGTGCCGTCGGCCTCGATGATGC
Source organism: Prosthecobacter debontii (assembly GCA_945883455.1). Classification (GTDB taxonomy): domain Bacteria; phylum Verrucomicrobiota; class Verrucomicrobiia; order Verrucomicrobiales; family Akkermansiaceae; genus Luteolibacter. Next base: position 31,234 of record CAMCXJ010000003.1, on the reverse strand, counting down.
GGTTGTCGAGATCCCAGACGTATTCGTTGTCGCGGTTGTCGGTGAGCTGGTTGCCGCGCGGGTCGTAGGTGAGGTTGTCGCCCGCGATAACCTCAAGCTGGTCGCTGGCGCTGTGTGTGCGGTTCTGGGTGTCCCCGTCGATCACGGTGGAGTCCCAGTTTCCGGCTCCGTCGTAGTCCCAACTTTGCATGATCCTTGCCCCGAGATAGTTGTCATCGCGGTTGTAGCTGGTGACTCGGTTGCCCGCGTCGTAGGCGGCGGTGAAGGAGAGCTTTTCGAAGATCCCGCTGGCTTGGGTTTCTTTCTCGACGTTCTTATCGGCGAGGTAAGTGTAGCCGAAATCGAGCTCGTCGAGGGTCGTGAGTCCATCCTTGACCTTGTCGGTGTTGCGGAGGTTGTCCTGGCGGCCGTAGGAGATTTCGCGAACTAGGTCGTTACCGAATTCCTGCCGGGTGAGTCGATAGCCGGGATCGTAGTCCTGTTCAAATACGAGGTCGCCGTCGTAACGGGCACGGGTGACGAGGTGGCGGGCGTCGTAATCCCATTCCATGACCTTGTTGTCGGCGAATTTCTGCGAGGCGACGTTGTTATCGGCGTAGTACCCGCGTTCCAAGCGGTAGGTGCGCCCATCTAGTATGTAGGATTCCGAGGCCATGGTGCCATCGTCATGATAGCTCCGGTTGACGGTGATTTCATGGCGGCCTTTGGTGGCGCTCAGCAGGCGGCTGGCTCCGTCATAGTTGAACTCGTCGGTGGTGCTGTCGCTGTATTCGCGGGAGGTCATGCGTCCGGCGAGGTCGTAAACCATTTCGATGGTGGATGCGTCCTGCTGAGTGACAACCTTCAACCTATTGAGGGCATCGTGGCTGTACGAAACAGTGTCGTTGGCATCCGGCATGGTTTTCGTGAGCTTGAGGTTCCTTTCCTCATAAGTCCAGCTACGAGTTGCGCCCTTGGGGTCGGTGAGAGAGAGCATGTTGTTGTTTTCGTCGTAGCCGTAGGTTGTGACGAGCAGGTTGGCGTCCCGGGCGGTGGCGAGGCGGTCGCGCTCGTCGTAGGCGTTCTGCGTCGTGTGTCCTTCTGCGTTGGCGGCGGTGAGGACTGCGTTGTGGGCGTTGTAGGTCTTGGTACGGGAGGTGTTCTCCGCCTGTTCCTGGAGGTCGGAGCATTCGATGTCACGGTTGAGGTTGTCGAACTGGCAATTTTCGCCGAGTCCGTTGGGGTCCCGGGAGATGACTCGGTTGGAGTTTGCATCGTAGGCAGCTCCGGAGAGGAACCCGGCGGCGTCTTCCATGAGGAGGGTGCGGCCTGCACCATCGGAGTAGGTGGTCGTTGCGTGACCGAGGGCATCGGTGGCGACGGCGGTCAGAAGGTCGCCAGGCAAGGGAATGGCGGTGAGGTGTGGTGGGGTCAAGGCTCCTGCGGGGAGCATTTCATCATTGCGGATGGTCTGGATGTGACCTTCCGGATTGATGGTCATGACGGTGCGGCCCAGGCCGTCCTGGACGTTGACGCTGGTTTCGCCTTCGGGGTTGGTGACGGCGATGGCGAATCCGTTGGCACTTGCGTTGAAGGTGACGCCGCGTGTGGCGAGAGCAGTGATCTGTGTGGCATAGGTTTGGTCGATGCCTTGGCCGTCGGTCAGATCCTCGTCGTATGTGATGGTGGTGGTGAGTCCTTGGGTGGGGTCGGTAGCGATGGGGATTTCTCCGGTACCGCCGCAACAATCGCCGAGCACGTCACCAAGGGGCTGGAGCCATTTGGTGGTGTGGGTAGGGCGGTCGAGGCCGTCAAAGCGGGTGGTGGTTTCGCTTACAGTGCTGGCGTTGGCAGGGTCGTACCAATCGGTGGCAACGGTGCCGCCGGAGGAGGGGTCTGTGGAAACTATGGCGGTATGGACGATGTTGCCCTTGAAGTCGTTGTTCTGGATGGAGGTGGATGCGCCGTCGCGGTCAACAAATGCCTGGAGCCTTTGACAGCATGCACGCCAGAGGGTGAGATCGGTGTGGTTGCGGAAGTCGGTGTGGGAATTCACGGTTCCATCGAGGTTGTAGATCCAACTCTGTGTGGCCTCAAGGGACGGGTGGCCTGCTGCGACGGTGTGGGTTTTGCGGAGGTTGCGGCCGGTGTAGGTGTAGGTTTCCACGGCGCGGATGCCGACCTGGCCGCCGTTGCCGTCGTCTTCGGTTTCCGCGAAGTGGCGGGGCATGCGGATCTCGGTGACATTGGAGGCGTCGTCGTAATCGGTCTCGGTGAGGCGTTCCTCGGGGAGGGTGATGGCCTCGAAGCTGCGGAGCTCGCGGCCTAGGGAGTCGTAGAGGTGGAGGGTTTCGATACCACGGGCATCGGTGGTGGTCAGGGTCTGGCCTTCGGCGTCGGTGAGGCTGTCGGTGATGAGGTAGGGGGCGTTGGGGTTGAGGTCGCGCTCGAGTCCGGCGAGGAAAAGGTCGCGGGCATCGGTGTAGGTGACCTCGTGGATGCGGCGGAGGGTGATTTCCTCGCCGTTGGTGAGGGTGATCTCGCGCTCGATCTGCTCGGCGGTCTGGGAGGAGGTGTTGGAGAAGGCGGGGACGGCTCCGTTCGCAGAGGGCACTTCATCGAGAGCACCTGGCACCGTCTCGGTGACGGTGCGGGCGATGCGGTCGTTCTGATCGTAGAGATAGAAGGTGCGGCGACCGTAGGGATCGGTGGAGGAGCGGCGGCGACCGAGGATGTCGATCTCCGTGGCGGAGGTCAGGGCGGTGTTGGCATCGGCGTGGCGGGTGGTTCCGATGAGACGGTTGCGGTAGTCGTATTCGTATTCGGTTCTTTCGCCGCGCATGATGCAGGAGCTCTTGAGGCGGGTGCCGAGAAGGTATTCGCAGGCCTCGGTGATTTCCTCGGGCAGGCCTGCGGCGCTGCGGGTGAGGATGACGCGGTCGGCGGCATCGTATTCATACTCCGTCACGTTGCCGTTGCGGTCGGTGCGGGAGCGGACGAGGTTGGCGTCCGCTCCGGTGCCGTATTCCACGGTTTCGGCGGAGATGTCGTCATAGGTGGTGGTGACGAGCCGGGAGCGGTTGTCGTAGGTGAAGGCGACGGTGCGCCCTAGGGGATCGGTGACGGAGGCGAGGCGACCAGCAGTGTCCCAATCGAAAAGGGTTTCCGGGCGGGTGCCGCCAGCGTTGTCGGCGGAGTGGATGATTTTCTCCGGGTAGTTGTTGGCGTCGTATTCGTATTGGGTGTTATGCAGATCCGGGAAGGCGGGATCGTAGAGCGGGTCGCGTTTCTCGGAAACGAGGCCTTGGGCGTTGTAGAGGTATTCCGTGGTGGCGGCGGAGAGGGTGCCGAAGCCACGGGTGACCTTGGTGACGTTGCCCTTGATGTCGAACTCGCGCTTGGTGACGCGCCCGAGGCGGTCGGTGACGAGAACCGGCCTGTCGAATTGGTTGAAGGCGAAGGTGGTGGCGGTGCCGTCGGACTTCTCGGAGCGGGTGATGCTGAGCGTGACGGGTTGGCGGGTGGGGGTGATGATGATGCGTCCGAAGGCATCGGTGAATGAGGTTTCCCGGTAATTGTTGCCGTTGGTCTTGGTTTTGACGGATTTCCTCTCGAAACTCTCCGGGCCGGTGGTCATGGTATAGAAATCCTGCTGCAAGCTTTCCGGCCCGAAGGTCGAAATCAGGGATTTCTCGGATGCGAGGCCCTTGGTGGCTCCGCTGATCTGGAGTTCCATGGTGGATTTGCCGCCGTTGTAGTAGAGCCATTTGCCTTCGGAGTCGATGCGGTTGGCGTAGGTCATCTCCCCTTCCCCGTTGTCCACGCGGCGTACAAGGCCGGTGGTGGTGGCGACGGTGCTGCCGTTGGAGAGTTTGCCGCTGTTGCCGGAGATGAAGGCTTTGATGACACGATCACCCGCAGTGGCGGTGGCATTGAAAAACACGGTTTCCCAGAAACCGGTCGTGTTGTTGCGTGTCCATGTTTCCGTGGAGGTGCTGCCATCGGGATGGTTGACGGAGCTGATGACCTTTCCGTAGAAGCTGAGGTTCGCGTAGTTGTAGGTGGTTTCCTCGCCGTCCGGGTGGGTGATCTTGGAAACGAGGTAGGTGCTGCCCTGGAGCTGGTATTCAAAGAGGAGTTCGCGCCCGTAGGGATCGGTGATCTTGGTGCGGCGGAAATACTCGCTGATGGTGGCGACTGTGGTGCCGAAGGCGGGTTGGGGATCGATGTATTCGACGGTGACGAGGTTGCCGTTGCGGTCGGCGAAGGCGACGGGGCGACCATAGACGGTGTTGTCGGTGCGGCAGATGAACTCAAAGTGGGTGCTTTTCCCATCGGCCTCCAGAAGAACGCCGGTGTGGGCGAGGTCGCGGTTGGCGAGGGCGGTGATGGGGTTTCCGGTGGCATCGAACAGGGTGAGGCCGTAAGCGGTGCGGGCGGCCCCGGTGGGTCGCCATGTCTGGGTGTCGTTGGCCCAGCTCAAGCCTTTGTATGGCATGATGGAGCCAGCCTCGTAGTAATTGTTCACCACGGAGAGCATCCAGCCTTTTTTCCAACTGAGGCTGACATCGTAGCCCGCGAGGCCGGAGGCGCGTCCGAAGGAAGAATTTTCGACGGTGAAGCGGCTTTGCAGATGACGCTCGACCTTGACGGAGGCGAGGCCGTTGCCTGTGCCGGTGTCGGTGCCGCAGGAGCCGCAGCCGGGGGTGGACGAGGGGAGGGAAAAATCCATGGCCGGGACATGCACTTCCAGGCGCCCGTTGTGGACGAAGGAGCCGGAACTACCGGAACCACCCGTACCGCCGGCGGGCGATTCGGCTTGGCCGTTGTCATCGCACTTTTTCTGGGATTTCGCTTCCTCATTGGCCGCGGATTCTCCGGGGCTTTCCTCGTCGCAAATCTTGCACTCTTTCTCCGGAGTGAAGCCCTCGTTCTTGCAGCCGGACAGGCCGTCCACAGGGAGATTGTTGCTGTTGTTCAGCTGGGCGAAGGCGGAGCCGGGCAGGAGGGCGGCGGTGAGGCAGAGGATGAACCGTGGAGCGAGTGATTTCATGGGATCAGGGATTGGGGATCGGGGAATTGGCGGTGGTGATCTTGGACTTGAGGCGGGGGATTTCCCCCTTGAGATGCTCGGGTTGCGGCAGGCCTTCGAGCACGGGAAGCGATGGGCTGACAACCTTGATGCGGATGCCCTGCGTCTCTATGGCGGCCTGCGAGTAGATGGTGATGTCGCAGTCCGCGACGGCATCGCCGATGCTGACCCATGTGGTTTTCGCGATGCCCTGCGCGTCGGCCTTCAGTTCGACGAGGGACAGGCCGTTGTGGAAGGCTCCCCCTGTGATGGCGGCGAGGTAAACGGTATCGCCGGGGCGGCACTGGAGCACGATGGGAACGGGGAGATGGATGAGCGTGAAGCAGGGCGCGGGGCTAAGGAGCTTGACCGGGGTGGCGGTCTTGCGGTCGCCATATTTCAAAGAGGCGATGGCGTTTTCGATGCGCTCCATTTCGGCGAGATCGCCCGCGTCCAACACACGCGGCTCGAAAGGAGGATGGCCGGCCATTTCCAGATAGGTGCCGATCTCCTGGAGGCTGCTGAAGACCTTGTCCTGCGCGGCCGTATGCCCGGGGCTGTCGGCACTGAGGGAGTTGAGCGAAACGATAGAGCTGCGCAGCGCGACGACCTGCTCCTGGATTTTCGGCCATTGCTCCCGTAAGTCCGCGTCCGGGATGATTTCCCCCGCCGCGAGCTTCTTGTGATATTCCGCCTGGCTGGTTTGCAGCGTCTCGATCCGAGCACGAATCTCATCGACCTGGGCATGCGGAAGGCTGCTCGCGGCTGACTTGGCTTCGTCTTCCCCTGCACCCGCAGCCGCAAGCGACAAGCCGATCAGTAAAACGCCGGGGAGCGAGCGGCGAATGGAGTAGTACGGAACCATCCGTTACTTCAAGATGATCTAACTGAATCGATCAAGATAAAATCGCATTGAAGTTTCGACACACAAAAGAACTTGTAGCGAACACGACGCAAGGTTGATCCACCCAAGCTTTGGCGAGACTGTGGCGGCCTCCATGGTTGCTTCGACCACGTAGAGTATGGGTATCCTAACGCAAGCGGAGAAACCCACCCCATCTCTCCTAGAATGCAACACCCCCACCAAATAGGGGGCACTATCTCCCCACAACAGGCTTGACACAGAATCTGAGGAGGCTAGCAATCGACAAGGGTAGGGAAGAGCAAAAATTTGTTTCGAACAGCCCATACAAACCACGAAAAATTATGGGAATCAAACCAGGTCCAAAACGTATTGCCGATTCAACAGGCAAACCCGATAGGCGTCAGCGGGATAACAAAGATTCTCCCGGAAACACTCCATCTCTCAAGCCCCACATTCATAAGCCAGGTGAGAAAAAGCGGAAATAACCAAAACGGGCCGTCTTGATTACCATAGGCGGTTCTCAATCTTAGTCCCCAAATCCGGATGGCATCCGCCCCTAGGGTCGACATCGACGCGAGGGCAAAGCCGCCTACGAGAACGCTCTCTACACGGCAGCCGAATCGAAACAGAGACATCATGGCCAGTAACTTCTACGACAAGCATCTTCCAGATTACGGTGATCCGGATAATCACACGGGGGAATGCCCAGGATACCGATTCGGCGTGCGCGAAAACGATGGTGGAATTGGCCTTGATATGGGCCCTATTTGCAAAGATGTCGACGGTGCTGACTATTATCGGGCTTTTTTAAATGTGAACGAAGCGTCGGATTTGGTTCGTTCACTTCAGGCGGCGATAAAACGCGCTCAATCGAAAAGCGGGAGGCTTCCGCATCCCGACCGTATTATGGATCCCTGATCCTTTTTGGATTCACACAATAGGAACATCCGGTGACGTTGTTTCGCCACAAGACATGATTCCGGTGGTTTTCTTTCCGCCAAGGTCGTCTTAAGCAGGTCGGATTGAGAACTGCGCAAGTCACCGTACTGGCTAACGTTGCGAAATATTTATAAGCAAAGCCAACGCGAACCCGCCGATAGATCTAAGACCGCCCAGGTTTTGCGGCGATCCGGGCGGGGGGGCAAGCCTTCGGACACCAGCAGGTCGTGGGTGCCGGGGAGTCTGTTGAGCACGTCCGTCGGGTAGCGCTAGGGCTGGTAGTGGTTGCACGATACGGCTCTTGTTAGCTTTTCCGTAGATGCGGCTCAAACCTGTGTTTGATTTGTCTGCGAAGCTTCCAGGTCCATGGCTTCCACCAAGGGCAAATCGAACGGATTGTAGAGAGCACCGGGTAAATCGTTGATGACTTGAGAAAGAGAGGTGATCGGTCGCCGGTAAGCTTAAGTAGTTTCGGATTATTGATCGTGTCAAGTGCTCCGCAAGCGGACTCGACTGAAGGCACAATGGTTTTACATATCTCCCGTATGCGCAGGCTGCGAGTAAGGAGGTACTCGACCCGCTCGCAATGATCTTCGAGAGCTCTCCAGTATGACCCCGTCAATCCATCACAAATTCGATCACGTGATTCGTCAGCCTTATTGTTATGGTCCTTCTCAAGACGACGGCGTAACTCAAGAAGCTCATTCGTGACGAGTCGCTCCGCTACTACAAGCTCATCCCTCGATACCCTGATTGAGTTTAAGAGCACCTCTTTCTGGGAGCCAACCTCTCCCTTGATCTTGCCCGTTTCCGCTAGGGTCTTGCGAAGGTCAGCCACACGGGTAAACCCGGATATTAGCCACCCCAGAATGCCAGCGACAACGATGGAAACAATGTAGGCAACAAGTAGCCCTTCGAGCCCATTCACCTGAATGTACTCGATCAGCCACTTTTCGGTTGCCTCGCCAAAGGAGATATCAGCCATCTTTCCCGTCAAGAATATTGGTAATATCGTCGATAATTCGATCAGTATTGTCGCTGGCAGCAAGCTTTACAAGAACCTGCTCTTCGGGTGCATTGAGGCCTTTGGCAATCGACTCGACCACTTTGCCCTTAACTGTCCCCCTCGTGCTCTTTTCGAAGGCTTCCTTGACATTGTAAGATTCAAGGAAAGTGAGATCTCCTTGTTTTACGGCTTTTGCGAGGATAAGTAGCTTAGCTTTGGTTTGTTCGTTCGGCATACATGTTTCTTTCTTGGTGAATTTTCGAGCTAATGTAAAGCACATCCAAGGCGGGGAGGGAAGCCCGAACTCAAACTGGAGCGTTACCCGCCGTTGGATGGAGCGTCTTGCTGGTCGGCTTCTTCGTTTCCGTGGTTGGAAGTGTCACTGCCATTCAATCGTGTCAGGTGTGGCTTTCTCCGTCTCCGATACCCAGTTAGCCAATTGCTGGAGGCGTTCTTGCGCCGTCGTCTCATCGATCTTGCCTTCGTCCAGATCCTCCCAGATCCATTCCATGTAAAAGCCGATTCCTGCCGGATAGTTGATGGAGTCCTGTTTGAAGTTACCCGCCAAGTGAGGGGCACCCTCCCGATCGCAATCTCCCGAGTGAGCCTTGAATCCGACATACCAGCCATCGACCAGCTTCCTCACTCGGTAAGTATCTTCGTGTCCCCATCGGCGAGAGTAGACTCGGAAAGTGTATTCGTGGCTCATTTTCTTCTACACAAAGTGTAGTTAGGGCATCCTCGCCAAGGGTGGCAGGCATGCTTGACCCTGTTTAGGTGAATTCTAGCGTAGATGGAAGGAAAATGGCTTTGGCCCGATGGAAACGGCACCGGAAATGGCCTGTCTTCCCTGGGCTACTTTCGGAGCTACCCCGCATCTTCAAGGGTGACGCCCCGCTCGATCTCGCGGGGCTCCCGTCCCCCGCAACGTAACCTGCGTCGAGTTTGAATCCTCACTCCTCCAAACCCAACGAATGGCGATTTTGGACAACGGACAGTTGTGAGGGCGGCTCATTTCGGATTTCCGCCCCGTTGAAATCCAGAGCGATTTTTCACTTCTTGGCAAATCCGGCAGTGTTTGGTTCCCTCTGGCACGCGGTCGATTGCCTTAGAATCCCCGTAAAATATGGCTTTTCGAGTTTCATGCTGGTGTCACCTAAAGTGGAAGCCACACCCGTGCGCTTTCTACGGTGATTCAAAAAGGCAATGCAGCTGCTCCGTCCGGCAGATTGAGAACTATCGCCAGAAGGTCAGCGGCCCCTTGCTCGACCGCATCGACATCCACGTCGAGGTGCCACAGGTCGATTTCCGCGAAATCACCTCGGACGTGATCACCGGCGAGTCCTCGGCGGTGGTCAGGGAAAGGGTCGCCGCCGCTCGCGACATCCAGGTGAAAAGCTTCAAGGCCGCCAAGCTCAGCACCAACGCCGCCATGGGCGCGAAGCAGGTTCGCGAGTGCTGCCAATGGTTCGTTTCATCCGATTGGTTGGGCAAGGAACGCGACTGCGTGAATATCTTCGCGCTCCAGTATTTGGCTCATGGTATCGCCGATGATGCGGCCATCCGAGACCTGCGCCAGATCCGGATCGAATCTGCGGTCATGCAACCGGTCGACAGAATCAAGTTTCCGAAAACTTCCGCACCCAAGGACTTGGTTATATGGGACGGCCCGCTGGATACAACCTGGGATGCGAACTGGAATCCCGTGCATGCCCCCAGGACAGTCGTTGAATGGAAGGCTTCTCGAACAGGGCGTTGCTCCGATGATTTTAACAAACACGACGTCGAATGGCTTATCGGGTTCACTAAGGAACAGCCGAGAACATTCGGGTTTCTCGTCTCGACACATGCAAGTGCCACCCACCGCAGATGCGCTTGGGCACAAGTCCGAGGAGGCACTGTCGGGAAGAGAAAAATCGTCGAGAAATACAAATCCGTCTGATAGGCGGAATGGCCGACACCTCGATGGCTGTGATGGCCTACAGTAGCCCTTTTCCCCCGTTCACGAATCCGTAAGGCGCACCCAACCGCATCGCCCGCAGACTCGCACCGGAAACGGCGTGTGCTCGCTCTGCTGGAAACAGCCGTGCAGGGCGGGTTGAAAAAAGCACGCAAAGGAACCAGCGCCATCTTTGAAAATTCGATATAAGATCGTAAATCTGAGTTTCCGTCGATGCGCAGATTGTCTGCCGCCTGCCTGAATCGAGCGATACAGCCGGGTAATCCGGATTCCACCGATGTGACTTTGTTGCAACTTTTGCGACCATAAATGACCGAAAACTCCCCAACTCGCCCAAAATTAACCGAAAACAATTTCCCCAAAATTTCCCCATAACCTGTTCATTTTCAATGCTTTTGATTGAATTTGAAGAGGTGGGCCCGGTGGGGTTTGAACCCACGACCAAAGGATTATGAGTCCCCTGCTCTGACCGCTGAGCTACAGGCCCCAGTTTGTGCGCGGAAGGTTTTTCCGCGCCGCTCGGAGGATACATAAGTAGCTGGGCGGGCGCTGGCAAGCGCAGAGGTTTTTCGGAGATGAACTCTTCCGGAAACGATCCTTTATCCTTCCCTTCCTGATTGCGGTCACTAGTTTACCACTGCAACATCAAGGACATGAAATCAAAGCATCCTCATTTTTTAAGGAACTTAGGCACCGTAGCCGCGGTGATCACGCTGGCGCTCTCGTCGAAGTCCTGGGCGCAGAGGAACCAGGCCGCAAACGCGCAACCCGCCTACTACTCGCCGGGCACGACACCGCTTTTCAATCCCTTTCCCAATGTGACCGACAGGGGACCGTGGCTGGTGAAGAATCTCGGGCCCGTCGGTATCGGCATCAGCTTGGGTCGCCCGGGCATGACCATGCAGATCAATAATGTGGAGCCGGGCTCCCCTGCCGAAAAGACCGGCAAGCTCCAGAAAGGCCAGATCATCGAGAGCATCAACGGAGTGACGCTCAAGGACACCGATCCGCGCATCATCCTCGGCGACATCGTCACCGAGGCGGAGGTGAAGGACGGGAAGGTCGTTCTGAAAATTAAAGACACCGGCGATGTCACGGTGAACATCCCGGTGATGGGCGCCTACAGCAAGACATGGCCGGTGAACTGCCCGAAGTCCGACAAGATCGTCCGCAATCTCGCGGATCTCATCGCCAAACAGGACAAGCCGAAGTGGGGCTCCGTCATTTTCCTACTCTCCACAGGTGAGGAAAAGGATCTCGAGGTGGTCAAGCGCTGGATGAAGGACGTCAAGGATCTCGGCGGGATGAATTGGTCGAGAGGTTACATGGGTTGGGGGCTTTGCGAGTATTATCTCCGCACCGGCGACCAGAGCGTGCTTCCCATCATCAAACAGGAGACCGAGGCGCTGAAGTCACACATGTATAGCGGCGGCTGGAGCGGGCGCGGCGCACCGGCGGCCTTTACCTACTCGGTGGGTTCCGGCCAGGTCCATGCCTCCGGCGTGAACTGCATGACTTTCCTAGTAATGGCCAAGCTCTGCGGCGTAGAGGTGGACAAATACATGTTCGATGAGGCTTGGTCGCAGTTCTACCGCTACGCCGGGCACGGCAATGTCGCTTACGGCAACACCTATCCCGAGGGCGGCTTCCGCGACAACGGCAAGACCAGCGGCCTTGCGATGGGTCTCGCGGCGGCGGCAATGGTCGATCCTGAGAGAGAGAAATCGGTCTATGCCAAGGCGCGCGACAACTCGTCGATGAAAGCCTTTTACGCCACGAACTGGTTCCACGCCGCGCACACCGGCGGCGGCATGGGCGAGATCTGGCACCACGCGGCCGTCAGCCAGATGCGCGAGAAACGCCCCACTCCCTATCGCTCCTACATGGACACACGCCGCTGGGTGATGGATCTCTCCCGCCGCTTCGACGGCAGCATTGGCATCGCGGGCATGGACGACCGCTACGACCGCTCCGCCACCGAGGAGAACATGGACTGGGGCACCTTTTTCGCCCTCACCTACACCTATCCGCGCAAGCACCTCCAGCTCCTCGGCGCGCCCCGCAGCAAGTGGGCGAAGTCCATGCCCATCCCACGCCCTTGGGGAAATGCGGCGGACGACGCCTTCCACTCTATCGAACCCATCCCCGGCGGCGACGGGCTGACCCTCGAAGACCTGATGAACGAGACCATCGAGAACGGTGCCTCGCTCGCGGTGATCACGAAAATGAACGATCCGAACCTCACGGACGAAACCATTCTCCGCTACATCCAGCACCCGGAATACGACCTCCGCAGCCTCGCGATGGATCAGGTCGTGAAACGCGGCAAGGTGGAGCTGATCGTCCCGCTCCTGAAATCGGAGGATCCGCGGCTCAGGCAGGCCGGACTCTTGGCGCTGACCGGCATGTTCAAGGGCAGCCCCATTTCCACCGACAAGATCACGCCGGAAATGTTCGACCTGGCGGGCCGCATGATCGAGAACCCGGACGAGTCCTGGTGGGTCGCATACCATGCCATCGATGCCCTCGCCCGCGGCGGCCCGGCTGTCATCGCGCCGCACCGCGACCGCCTGCTGGAGTTCCTCGACTACGACTGCACCTGGCTCCAGACCTCGGCGGTGGTCGCTCTCGCGAAAATTTCCACTGACCCCGCGCACTACAAGACCGTGCTGCCCGCAATCATCGTGAAATCCTCCTCGCTCAGGGTGGACGCGGCCACCACCAAAACCCTGGCCGCCATCACCGAAGCGATGAAGGCCGCCAGCCCGGAGGTGAAGGATTTCGCTGATCCGCTCCTGAAAAAAACCTACGAGGAATTCCCGTCCGTGGTGACGGAACCCAACACCGGCGCAGTCTTCGGCGGAGGCGCGAAGACGATCCGCTCCCGCATCGGCAACGTGCTGCTGGCCCTGCCCGGCGGCGATGACTATGTGAAAAAGCTGCCGCGGACCACGCTCGCCTCGCACGTCAGCGGCAAGGATTCCGACATGTATCCCTACAGCGGGAAATTCGAGGCGAACCCGGCCGTCATTGGCAACTGGGCGTGGGCCGTTTATCCTCAGCCCAACAACCCCTCGGAAATCAATGCACGGATCGAGGCGTTCCTCAAGGGCACCAAAGGCGCCAGGCCGATCAAGGTCGACAAGCCGAAGGATTTCCTGCATCTGGCGGACGGAGGAAAAGTCGAGAAATCTAGGTTCTTCGGCGGCTACTTCTGGACCGGCGACACGCTCATCGGCGTCAACGACGACCAGGCGCTTAAGATGGAAGTCCGCACCGTCGAGGGGGTGGAATTCCTCATCATCGAGCGCGGCGGCTTCAACGCCGTTCCGCAGACCGAGGAAGACGCCACCGCCACGTTGCCTCCGGACTGGCACTGCGGTTATCACGTTTACGTCAGGCAATGATGAGCGTGGCTGGGACTTGCAGTCCCAGTCCGTCGCGGGGACATTCTGTCCCCCGCCGAAGTGATCCGATCACAGACGGACAGCGGGAGCCTGAACCATGAAGCAAAAGCGACCTACAAAGCCCGCAGAGCCCGCACCCGCACCCGAACCCGAGCCACCCTCCCCGCCGCCCGGCGCGCTGTTCTGGCTGATGGCCGGGCTTTCGGGCTTCGCCTGCCTGATCTATCAGATCCTCTGGATGCGGCAGGCGGGTTTGCTGTTAGGGAACACCTCGCACGCCGCCGCGCTCACGCTCGCGGTGTTTTTCGGCGGACTCTCGCTGGGCGGCTGGCAATGGGGCAGGCGCTGCGGAAACATCGCCCGCCCGCTGCGAACCTACGCGTGGCTGGAGCTGGGCATCGCGGCCTCGGGGCTGGTTTTGCTCATCGCTCCCGTGATCATCCCGCGCGTCTATCCGATGCTCGGCGAAGGCTTCGGGCTGACGCTGTTCCGGCTCGGCCTGACCTTGCTGATGGTGTTTCCCGCCTCCTTCCTGATGGGCGGGACGCTGCCGGTGCTGGGCCAGGCGGTGATACGCAGGAAAGAAAACTTCGGCGCGACCACGGCGCGGATGTACGCCGTGAACACCCTCGGCGCGGCCTGCGGCGCGTTTGCCACGGCCTTCGTGCTGATCTGGCTGGTGGGAATCCGCATGACCTGCGCGACCGCCATGCTGGCCTCCGTCGCCGCCGGCCTCATCGCGCTCCGGCTTTCGCGCCGCGAGTGTTTCCAGAATCCTCCGCAAGCTCCGGTGACGAAACCGGTCGGTGAAACTTCGGCCATGCCGCGCCCGCTCATCGTCGGCTTCGCGTTCCTGTCCGGCTTCAATCTCCTCGCGCTGGAGGTCGTCTGGACGCGGATGATGGCGCAGATCCATGTGAACTCGGTCTATGGCTTCGCTACGGTGCTCATCGTAGTTCTCGCCTGCCTCTCGCTGGGTGCATGGATCGCCTCCCGGCTTGCGCGCGGCGGAATGCCGCCCGCCCGGATCCTGCTGTGGCTGTTCGCGCTCGGCGGCGCCGCCCTCGCGCTGACCCCGTTCGTTTCCATGGCGGTCACCGGGGGGATGGAATTGCTCGACACGAACTCCGCCTTCGCGGGTTACGTGTTGCGGCTTTTCGCGACGGCCGCCGCCGCCATCGCCCCGGCCTGCCTGCCGCTCGGCGCGGTGTTTCCCCTGCTCATGAAAGGCGAGGAGGCGTTCATCACCCACGCCGGGAAAAGCATCGGCACCCTCTCCGCCGTCAACACCGTCGGGGCGATCCTCGGCTCGCTGGCCGCGGGTTTCCTGCTGTTGGGAGGACTGGGCGTTTGGCCCACCGTCCAGCTCATCGCCGCCATCTACCTGCTGCTCGCGGTCATCACACCCGCCTCCGGGAGCCGCGCCACACACGCTGTTAGAGTGGCGGCTGTCGCCATGCTCGTCCTGCTGTTCACCGGGCTCGACCCCTCCAAGCTCCCCGCTCCGGCGTGCTCCGAAAAGAACGGGTGGGTGGTCGAGACATGGGAAGGCAGCGATTGCACGGTCACGGTGAACGAGACCGACCCGGGCCGTTACAGCATCCGCATCAACTCGAACTACAGCCTCGGCTCCACCGACGCCTATGGCCCGCAGACCTATCAGGCGCGCATCCCGCTGCTCGCCTGGCCGGAAACCGAAAGCGTGTTTTTCCTCGGCATGGGCACCGGCATCACCGCCGGGGAGGCGCTGAACCGCGAGGATTTCCCCCTCGTCCGCAAGGTCGTCGCCAGCGAGCTTTCGCCCGGCGTCGTCGAGGCCTCGCGGAAATATTTCACCGAGACGGCGGAAGGGTTCGACCTCACCAACGGCCTCTACACCGACCCGCGCGCCTCCGTGGTCGTCGGCGACGGGCGCAACCGCCTCATGGCGGACCGCGAGCGATACTCGATGATCAACGCCGACCTATTCCTCCCCTACCGCCGCGGCACCGGGAACCTCTACAGCCGCGAGCATTTCCAAACCGTCCGCGCACGGCTCAAGCCCGGCGGCGTGTTCGTGCAGTGGCTACCGCTGTATCAGGTTTCGGAAAAGGAATTCGGCGTCATCGCAAATACGATGCTTGCCGTATTTCCGCAGGTCAGCCTCTGGCGCGGGAATTTCCTGCCCGGCGCGGAGATTGCGGCGCTCGTCGGTCACGCCGATCTCACCCCGCTGCCGGTTGCCGCCACCGGAGCGCTGCCGCCGCCCCCCTCGCCCGACATGCAAGAATTCATGGTCTCGATCAACCCGCGCACCGTCCTGCTTTTCTACGGCGGCAACCTCACTCGCGCCGCTTACCTTTTCGCGAAATACCCCCTCAACACCGACGACCGTCCCGTCATCGAGTTCGGCACGCCCCGCTCCCTGCACCAGCCCAAGGGAGCCGCCCGCCCCCAGTTCCTCGAAACCCGCTTCGCCAATCTCATCGACAAGCTCCAGGCCCGCACCCCGCCCGACCAGGATCCTCTCCTTGTCAACCACAGCCCCGCCTACCGCAAGCTCCCCCTGGCCGGCTCCACCTTCCACCGCGGCTGGATCGCCCGTGTCCACGGCGACGAGGAAAGATGGCGTCAAGAGTGGGAAACATTTCTAAAGAATTGGCTTAACATTACCCACTAAAGCATATCTGCCCGCCTTTTGTCTCGTCTGGACTTTCCGAGATCCGTAATTCATACGGCGTAATAGTTTTTCCCCCTAGCCCTTTCCGCCAACCCTTTCCTCCGTGACCAGTTCCGAAGATTCGCCACCACCCTCCGGAGTCGCTTACTTCGGTGCGGAGTTCGTCCCGCCCACCGTCGCGGAGTTGCAGGCAGAGATCCCGCATCTGGAAATCCTATCCTTTGTCGGCCACGGGGGAATGGGCACGTATTATCGGGCGCGTCACCCGAAGTTGGAGCGTCTCGCGGCCGTGAAGATCCTGCCCGTGGATCCGCGCACCGATGCGGATCTCATCGCGAGCTTCAAGAAGGAGGCTAAGGCGATGGCGCGCCTCAGCCATCCGAACATCATCGGCATCTACGAGTTTCTGGAAACCGAAACCGCGCTCTATCTCGTGATGGAGTTCGTGGAAGGGGATATTTTCGAACGGCTCATCAACGCGCGGAGTTTCGATCTCAGCGAGATCCTAGCGATCATCACGCAGGTATGCTCCGCCCTGAACCACGCGCACGAGAACGGAGTTATCCACCGGGATCTCCGCCCGGGCAACACGATGCTTGACCAAAGCGGACTCGTAAAAGTCGGCGATTTCGGGCTGGCGCGGCTCATGGGCGAGGAACTTTTCCGGCGGAAAATGACCGAGACCAACCTCGCCATGGGCACGATGGATTACGTGGCACCGGAGCAGCTCGAGACGGGATACCCCGTCGATCACCGCGCCGATATCTACTCCCTCGGAATGATGATCTACAAACTCCTTACGCGAGTCCTGCCCCGCGGCTCGTTCGTCGTCCCTTCCAAGCTCGTTCCAAACCTAGACCCACGCATCGACGACCTTGTGATCCGCTGCCTGCAGCGCAATCCCGCAAACCGTTTTCAGCAGGTAACCGAGCTCTGGATAGAGGTCAACCGGCTCCTCGAACCTCCGCCTCCGACCAAGTCGGGGCCCCCGTTCATCTTCCGGCTTCGCTGAAGGTGATTTAAGGCAAGTTCGTCACTCCCATCAGGAAGCGGTCGCACTCACGTGCGGCTCCGCGGCCTTCGTTGATGGCCCAGACGACGAGGGATTGGCCACGGCGCATGTCACCTGCGGCGAAGACGCCAGGCAAGTTGGTGGTGAATTTGCCGTGGTCCGCTTTGACGTTGGAGCGGGCGTCGGTTTCGAGCTCGAACTGTTTCACGATGTCGCTCTCTGGGCCGAGGAAACCCATGGCCAGTAGGGCGAGTTGGGCGGGAATCACGCGGGCCGTGCCTTCCTTTTCCTTCGGCATGAACCGGCCGTTTTCGTGCACCCATTCAATATCACAAATTTCCAGTCCAGATAAATTACCCGCTGCATCTTTGATGAAGCGCTTTGTCTGAATGAGATAATGGCGAGGATCTTGACCTTGCACAGCAGCGGCCTCTTGTTGTCCGTAATCCGTTTTGTAAACCTTCGGCCACTCGGGCCATGGATTATCGGCGGAACGCTCCATCGGCAGCATGGGCATAATTTCCAGCTGGATGACACTATTACAACCGTGGCGTAAGCTGGTTCCTACGCAGTCAGTTCCAGTATCACCCCCACCGATCACTACTACGTCTCTGCCTTTCGCATTTAGCTCGGGTATTGAACCGTCGAAGCCGTGGTCGAGTTGGTAGCGGGTGTTGTTCGTAAGAAATTCCATCGCTAGATGAACGCCATTTGCATCCCTATTTTCAATAGGTAGATCACGACCCAACGTGGCGCCGCAGCAAAGAACGATACCATCAAAATCCTTACGGAGCTTCTCCGCTGTCCATTTCGAGTCTTTACCAATGTGGATGCTAGTTTTGAAAACAATTCCTTCCTCCGCCAGTAAGTTCACACGACGCTGGACTACATCCTCTTTGTCTAACTTCATGTTAGGAATGCCATACATCAGTAATCCGCCGATGCGGTCTTCACGTTCGAAAACAGTGACATGGTGACCCGCTTGATTGAGCTGGTCGGCACACGCGAGACCCGCGGGACCAGAGCCGACCACTGCCACCTTTTTCCCAGTGCGTTTTTCTGGGATACGGGGGATGACCCAGCCTTCGTCCCATCCTTTATCGATGATGGCACATTCGTTGTTCTTAATGGTAACGGGTAATTCAATCAGACCCAAAACACATGAGCCCTCACAGGGTGCGGGGCAGACACGCCCGGTAAACTCAGGGAAATTGTTGGTCTTATGAAGGCGTTCTAGCGCCTCCTTCCAGCGGCCGCGGAAGACAAGATCATTCCATTCGGGAATCAGGTTGTTGACCGGGCAGCCTGAGGCCATTCCTGCGACTATATTCCCAGTGTGGCAGAAGGGCGTGCCGCAGTCCATACAACGCGCTCCTTGTGCACGGCGCTCCTTATCCTCACCGTGGATTTTAAACTCTTTCCAATTCTTAAGGCGTTCGATCGGAGCGATTTCGGAATCTGTCTTACGAGAGATTTCCATGAATGCAGTTGGCTTTCCCATGTTCAGTTGGTGTTTAGAAGTTGGAAGGTGAGAGTGAGTTTATTGATAAGGCGGGGGGGAGACGCAAGACTGCAAGACCCAAGACTCAAGAGTGGATGCTTGCGCACGAGCCATTGGATTTTGCCAATTCTTCATCTTCATCTTCATCTTCATCTTCGTCTTGTGTCTTGTGTCTTGTGTCTCCAAGTCTTGAGTCTTCTTCAGTTGCCTCCCACGCGGGAAAGATCATTGAGGTTTTCCTCGAAGGCGGCCATCGCGGCTTCATCACCAGAGAGTCCCTGTTCCTCGACTTTTCTGAAGCATTCTAGCATACGCTCATAATCGCGTGGGAAAACTTTGAAAAACTTTGGAAGCTCAGCATCCCAGTTTTCCAGAAGAAACATGCCGCGGGCAGAGCTGGTAAGCTCGACGTGTTTTTCGATTTCCGCTCTGACATTAGCGATGTCCCCGTCACCACATTCGATGAGGCGATAGAGGTTGACCATTTCGTTGTTGATGCGCTTTTCGAAATTGCCATCGATATCGTAAACGTAGGCGATACCGCCGGACATGCCTGCGGCGAAGTTGCGTCCGGTCTCGCCGAGCACGATCACTTGACCGCCGGTCATGTATTCGCAGCCGTGGTCGCCCACGCCTTCGACGACGGTTCTGACGCCTGAGTTTCTCACGCAGAAGCGCTCACCGGCGATGCCGTTGATGTAGGCCGTGCCGGTGGTCGCGCCGTAGAAGGCGACGTTGCCGATGAGGATATTTTCCTCCGCCTTGAAGGACGAGCCTTTGGGCGGATAGATGATGATCTTCGCGCCGGAGAGTCCTTTGCCTACGTAATCATTAGCATCGCCCTCGAGCTCAAAGGTCATGCCCGGCGGGCAGAAAGCACCAAGCGATTGACCCGCGCTACCGTGGAACTTGAGGTGGATCGTGTCCTCTGGCAGCCCCTTACCACCGTGTTTGCGGGTGAGTTCGCTACCGGTGATGGTGCCGACCACGCGGTTGATGTTGATGATCGGTAGCTCGGCGCGGACTTTCTCGCCACGCTCGATGGCGGGCTTGCAGAGTTTAAGCAGCATCGTCATGTCGAGCGATTTCTCGAGACCGTGATCCTGTTGGTTCTGGCAATAGGCACCCACTTCATCGCCCACGTCGGGTTTGTGGAAAATGGAGGTGAGATCCACACCATCCGCTTTCCAATGCTCCGCGGCTTCGCGGGTGTCGAGGAAATCGACTTGGCCGACCATTTCGTTGATCGTGCGGAAACCGAGTTCTGCCATGATCTCGCGCATTTCCATGGCGATGAACGTCATGAAATTGACGACATGCTCGGGCTTACCGGTGAAGTTTTTGCGCAGTTTGGGATCCTGGGTAGCGACGCCGACCGGGCATGTGTTTTTCTGGCAAACGCGCATCATGATGCAGCCGACGGAGACGAGCGGTGCGGTAGCGAAACCGTATTCCTCGGCTCCGAGCAAGGCGGCGATAGCGACGTCGCGACCGGTCTTGAGCTGGCCGTCGGTTTCGAGCACCACACGGGAGCGGAGGTCGTTGAGAAGGAGAATCTGGTTGGTTTCCGCCAGGCCGAGCTCCCATGGGGCACCGGCATTGAAAATGGAGGAGGAGGGCGATGCACCGGTGCCGCCATCGTGTCCCGAAATGAGGATGACATCCGCATGCGCCTTGGCGACGCCGGCGGCAATGGTGCCGACGCCGACTTCCGCGACCAGCTTCACGTTGATGCGGGCACGGGGGTTGGCGTTTTTCAGGTCGTGGATGAGTTCCGCGAGATCCTCGATGGAGTAAATGTCGTGGTGCGGTGGGGGCGAGACGAGTCCCACGCCGGGAGTGGAATAACGCACCTTCGCGATCCACGGATAGACCTTGGAGCCAGGAAGCTCGCCGCCCTCGCCGGGCTTGGCTCCCTGGGAAATTTTGATCTGAATCTCATCGGCGGTGACCAGGTATTCGCTGGTGACCCCAAAGCGGCCGGAGGCAACCGGCTTGATGGCGGAGCGCTTGCTATCGCCGTTTTCCATGGGGATGTAGCGCTCCGGGTCCTCACCACCCTCGCCGGTGTTCGACTTTCCTCCGATGCGGTTCATCGCGATGGCGAGGGTTTCGTGAGCTTCTTGGGAGATCGATCCCCATGACATTGCTCCGGTCTTGAAACGGCGGGTGATCGCCTGGACGGTTTCCACCTCATCGATGGGCACGGGCTTACGCTTGTTTTTGAAACGCATCAGTCCGCGCAGGGTTGAGAGGTTCTCGCTCTGATCGTTGATTTTTTGCGCGTATTGTTTGTAAACCTCGTAGCTACCGGTGCGCACCGACTTCTGAAGCAGGTGGATGGTTTCCGGGTTGAAAAGGTGGTATTCGCCGTCGCTGCGCCATTGGTAGATACCGCCGGATTCGAGGGCGCGTTCCTCGGCCTCAATGTGGCGGTCCGGGAAGGCGACACGGTGGCGGATGAGCGCCTCCTCGGCGACGCGATCGATATCAGAACCCTCGCAACGGCTGGATGTGCCGCAGAAGTACTTGTTTACGAGGGCGGTGCTAAGGCCGATCGTTTCAAAAATCTGCGCGCCGCGGTAGGAGGCGACAGTCGAGATTCCCATCTTGGCCATGGTCTTGACCACGCCTTTGATCGAGCCTTTCAGAAAGTTGTAGACCGCCTTGTCGAAGTCCATTTCCAGCATCTCCTCATGGATCATGCGGTGGATGGAATCGAAGGCCATGTAGGGGTTGATGGCGTCCGCTCCGTAGCCGATGAGCGTGGAGAAATGATGAACCTCGCGCGCCTCGCCTGTTTCTAGGATGATGGAGACCTTGGTGCGCGTACCGGAGCGGACGAGATGGTGGTGAAGTCCGCCCATGACCAGCAAAGTCGGCATCGCGGCGTGGGCGGCGTTGATGTGGCGATCGGAAACGATGAGGATGTTGAAGCCGTCGGCGATGGCCTTGTCGGCAGCGGCGCAGAGGGATTCGAAGGCTATCTCAAGGCCGACTCCACCCTGGTCGGCGGGAAAGAGCGCGTCGAGTGTAGTGGCCTTGAAGCCGTCGAGCGAGATTTCGCGGAGCTTGGCGAGCTGCTTGTTGTCGAGCAGCGGGTTGTCGAGGCGGATCATACGGCAGCTTTTCGGGCCGGGATCGAGCAGGTTGCCCTCGGAGCCGATGAAGGTTTCCGTGGCGGTGACGAGTTCCTCGCGGATGCAATCGAGAGCCGGGTTCGTGACCTGGGCGAAGATCTGCTTGAAATAGTGATACAGATGCTTCGGTTTTTCCGAAAGCACAGCCAGCGGAGTGTCGTTGCCCATCGATGAGATCGGCTGAACGCCGGAGGAGGCTGTAGGCCCCAGCAGCATGCGGAGATCCTCGTAGGTGTAGCCGAAGGCAAGCTGGCGCTCTAGGACGCGATCCTCCTCCACGGTTTTCGGTGCCTGCGGGGCGGGCAGGTCTTTGAGAAACACCCGGTTTTCATCCAGCCACTTCTTGTAGGGCTTGGCGGAATAGACGCGCTCCTTGACTTCCTCGTCCGGCACGATGCGACCTTCCTTCATGTCCACAAGGAACATGCGGCCTGGGCGCAAACGACCTTTTTGAACAACGGTGAGCGGATCCAGATCCGGGATGACACCCACCTCGGAGGCCATGATGACGAGATCATCCTCGGTAACATAATAGCGGCTCGGGCGTAGGCCGTTGCGGTCGAGTACAGCGCCGATCTGGGTGCCGTCGGAGAAAGTGATGGATGCGGGGCCGTCCCATGGCTCCATCATGCAGGCATGAAATTCGTAGAAGGCAGTCTTCTCAGGACTCATCATTGTGTGACGTTCCCACGGTTCGGGGATCATCATCATCACGGCATGCACTAGGTCATAACCGCCAAAATGCATGAACTCTAAGCAGTTATCGAAACGCGCGGAGTCGGAGCCGTCCTCGTTGATGACCGGGAAAAGTTGCTTGATCTCGTCACCATATTTCTCGCTCTGGCACAGCGCCTGGCGCGCCTTCATGAAGTTGGCGTTGCCCTGTACCGTGTTGATCTCACCATTGTGGGCGATGAAACGGTTCGGATGGGCGCGCGACCAGCTCGGGAAAGTGTTGGTCGAGAAACGGGTGTGCATCAGGGCTAGCGCGGACTCGAAATCCGGGTCGTGGAAATCCGGGAAATACTCCGAGAGCTGGCAAGGCGTGAGCATGCCCTTGTAGACCATGGTGCGCGCCGAAAGGTTGGTGATGTAAAGATAAGACGCACCGGGAAACGAGTTTGATTTGTTGCCGTGCACGTCGGTGAACTTGTTCGGCATCTCGTTACTACGGATGTAGTAGGCCACGCGGCGGCGGATGATGTAGAGCTTGCGTTCGAAATCCTGCGGATCGGTAATGTCCGCGCTTTTCCCGATGAAAAGCTGTTTGATGCAGGGTTCGTAGCGGCCGGAGGTCTTGCCAAGGATCTCACTTTTCACAGGAACGGTGCGCCAACCGATGAAGGTTTGCCCTTCGTCCGCGATAACTTGCTCGAAGACCAGCATCGCCGCCTCGCGCTCGCTCGGATCCGGCGAAAGGAACACGACGCCCGCGCCATAGTCACCTTCCGGCGGTAGCTCGGTGCCTTTCTTCGCCATTTCCTTGCGCAGAAACTTATCCGGCATCTGAACCAGCAGGCCCGCGCCGTCGCCCGTCGCTGGATCCGATCCGCTGGCTCCGCGGTGATCCATATTGGAATTCATCGTGAGGGTTTTCTCGATGATGTCGTGGGAGCGTTTACCTTTGAGATGGGCGATGAAACCTACGCCGCAAGAGTCTTTCTCATGGGAAGGGTGCCAAAGACCCTGCGGTTGGGGCCAGCCAAGTGGGGAAGTCTGCGAAACGGACATATGGTTTGTTCTAGGGGAGTTGCGGAGCGGAAGGAGTATATCGTGCAAGCGGCGAAAAAAAACAAGTGCCAGTTCGCAAGAAAATAGTGCTTAGGCGGAGCCCGGAAATGGCTCCTTATTTAAGAGGTGGCTAAAATTAGCGGGCTTGAGTGAAACGGATGTCCTGAACCCATCTTGGCTCCTATTTTGTTCAGCTTCCCTCGCAGCCACTCCTATCATGAGCGGAATCATTACCACGAGAGCTTCCCAGCGGGCGATTGAAAACATCGAAAAAACCATTCCCCCGTCAAACAAAAGAGTCATTAGCCCAAAAACGAGGATGGTTGATTCCGGAGCCTTGCGAATCTTGATGAAGCCCCAAGCCAACGCAACAAGCATGATCATGAGTCCGATGATCCCATATCCGGCGAGTTGACCAAGGTAGGCGTTATGCGGATGGTGTACCAGCCACCCCAGAACAGTTTCGGGAAGCATCCAAACCTGCCCCTTGCCGACCACCCAATCGGAGCCCTCCATCTGGGAGAGATAGCTACGATAAATGTCAAAGCGACCCGAGGAACCCCGTTCCACGAGTCCGCTTCGTCCCTGATCGGTAAAGCCGGTAAAGATCCAATAGGCTGCGAATCCACAGAGCGGCCAAGCAAGACGAAGCCACGAGCGGATATTTTTCAACAGCCACCAAGCCACGCCAGCCATTACCGCCAGCAGCGCCCCCCGCGACTCGCTAGCCGCCAATCCGAAACCCAGCAACGCAAGTGCGGCGCAGAAACATGGTTTCCACCAGCGCGATGCGTTTTCCCCGGTGATTAATCCAACCATTAGCGCCATCCCGGTAAAGATACCCGTGGTGACCGCATCAAAGCCCGGCCAGCGGCGCCAGCATAGCCGGAAACGTTCCTCATTGATCTGAATCTCAGTGTAAAACGTGAGCAGACTCGCCAGAACTGCTGCTGATCCGGCTGCGAAAACGCCTTTCCACATCCAGCTACGGGCTTGGTCATTCCTCCCGACTATCACCAAGCCGCTGGCAAGAACGAAGGTCATGAGAGCATCCTTCCCGGCACCTGGTTCGTGCCACCAGTGTCCGGCGCGGAAACCCGTGACCAGAAATTGCCAAACGATCAGCGACCAGAAAAGCACCCACCAGCCTCTCCATTCCTGCGGCACTCCACGCCACAGATCCCAGAAACGCCGACCATTCCAGAGTGAAACAGGCAACAACACCCAGAGAAACCACAACGCCTGTTCATAATGCCCCTTAAACAGCCAATACCCCGCAACCCATCCAGTTACTGCGATCCATAATAGCAACAAGGCGGTTCTCAATGACGCAGATTGCCCCAAGCTTCCAAAATATCAACACCGAACCTTGTCGCATATTGCTAGCGGAGAAACCTGTCTTGTAGAATTAGTATCGGAGATGGGCGGTTTGCTAGGCGAGGATGGAAATCGAACGCCCCGTTCATTTTTTGCTCTTTCCCGCGTGGGGCGGCGGCGGGTAGTCTGCGCCCGTGTTCCAAATCGTTTTCAATGAAATCAGCGCCGCGGAGATCTCCGCCTTGGGGACTTTGGAGCAGCTTGAGCTGCTGGAGGAGTTCCGTGTCACCGAGCAGGATCTTGCGAAATCAGGCGGCGACAGGTTCGGGAAACTCGAAAGGGACGGCCATGTGATGCACCGCTTCCGCGCGAAGGATTACCGCTTTTACTTTGAGGTGAAGGACGGCTCGGTGATTGTCCACCGCGTGCTCCACAAGGGCAGCTTCTCCGATTTCCTGTTCCGCTCGAACATGCCCCTCGGCGAGGACGAGGCCCTGGCCAGCTCCAAACATTTCTGGAAACTCATCGACGAAGGCCGCAACGCGAAGCGGCTGTGAGCGGACGTTAGGAGCACAGCCGCCTGGATAAACCTCAGCCCCTGCCTATGCCGAAGCGGCGGTCGATGTCCTTGCGGTTGTATTCCGTCAGGCTCGGGCGTCCGTCCGCGCCGCAGTATGGCAGATCGCAATGGAAAAGCTCCTCCAGTAGCGCGGCGGCTTCGGCGAGGCGCGGCGTCACGCGCTGGGCGGCTTTCATGGCTACCGCTTTTGCAATTCGATCGAACGCGAACCTGCCCGCCGCGGCCGGACCGTGGAGCAATTCCTCGAGCAGGTCATCGAGAAAGCCGTGCGGATCACCCATGGACACGCAGGCGGGGAGGCTGCGGACCTGCAGGGTGTTTCCACCGAAAGCCTCGACCTCGATCCCGGCCTCCAGCAACGCCATGCGCTCGCGGAGTAGCACATCCAGATCGCGCGGATCCAGCTCGAAAAGCAGCGGCACCAGGAGGCTCTGCGTTTCCATGCCCTCTGTGCGGCCGTTCGATAGTTTCTCGAAAAGGATTCGTTCGCGCGCCGCCTTGGGGTCGAAAAGGACGAGGCCGTCGGCGCTTTCCATGATCACGTAGCGTTCCTGCAGCATCCCGATGATCCGGAAATCCGGAGCGCGGCGTTTCGGAGTGACCGGGGTTTCCACGGACGGGACGGAAACGAGTTCCGGCTGATGGGAGTGAAATGTCGGGCGAGTCTCGGGTGGGGTGTTTGTTTCCCGCGGCGGCTCGGGGCGTTTCACGGGAGCCGGGCGCAGGCAATCCGCCACCGTTTGTGAAATCAGATCGCGCACCTCGAAGGGGCGGTGGAAGCGCACCTCGCGTTTCGCCGGATGCACGTTCACATCCACCAGCTGCGGCTCCATTTCCAGCCACAGCCACGCCGCCGGATGCAGGCCTTCCTGGAGATTGCCTCGGAAACCCTCTGCTAATCCCTTCGTCACCGCCGAGTCCTCGATGGCCCTACCGTTGAGGAAAATAAACTGATGCCGCCGCCCTTTCCGCGCATGCTTCGCGGGCAGTAAAAAACCGCTTACGCTCATCCCCGGGGCAAGCCGCTCCGGCACCGCCACCAGCTCACCGCCAAGCTCGTTGCCGACGATCTGCCGCACGCGATCCACCGCGTTCGTTACGCCGGGCAGATCGAAGACCACTTTGTCGTCCTTCCGGAAACGGAAACTCACCCCCGGAGCGGCGAGCGCATGCAGCCGGATCTGCTGCTCCACGTGCGCCGCCTCGG
Source organism: Prosthecobacter debontii (assembly GCA_945883455.1). GTDB lineage: Bacteria > Verrucomicrobiota > Verrucomicrobiia > Verrucomicrobiales > Akkermansiaceae > Luteolibacter. The sequence continues at coordinate 4,860 of CAMCXJ010000003.1, read as the reverse complement.
TGCTTTCCGCCCGCATGAATTTCCGCCGCGCGGGCATATTGAAAAACAAACTCCTCGCCTCGATCACCGTCCCCGGAGCGCCGCCCGCATCGCGCACATCGCGCACTTTGCCTCCATCCACGATGATTTCCGTCCCGGAAACATCCTCCGCCCGCCGCGTGAGCATGCGGAACTTCGCCACGCTCGCAATGCTTGGCACCGCTTCCCCGCGAAAGCCCAAGGTCAGCACCGAAGCCAGCTCCGCCGCCGTTCGCAGCTTGCTGGTGGCATGCCTTTCGAGCGAAAGCAGCGCATCCTCCCGCGCCATCCCACAACCGTCGTCCGCCACCCGGATCAGCCCCACGCCGCCGCGCTCGATATCGACCGTCACCGTCTTCGCCCCCGCGTCGATGCTGTTTTCCACCAGCTCCTTCACCACACTGGCCGGACGCTCCACCACCTCCCCCGCCGCCACCTGGCTGGCGAGGATATCGGGCAGGATTTTCACTAGTGGCATGGCTCCATTTAGCCGAGCGCCGTCAGATCCCGCAACCCCGAAGCCTCTTCCTTGGAGTTTAAAGTTTAGGGTTTAAAGTTTCCCATCCCCATTTAGCCTCCCGCGCAGCCATGGCAGGTTTCTTTAAAAAGCTCTTCAAACAGATCACCAACCAGGCGGAGGTTGATTGGGACGAGCTCGAGGCGAACCTTATCGCCGCCGACCTCGGCGCGAAACTCAGCACCGGCATTGTGGACGAGCTCTACGACCTCGGGCGCGAGGTCACCGCCGACGATGTCGTGGAGGTCACGCGCAAACGCCTCTCCAAGATCCTGCCCGAGGACTCCCCCGCCCCGGCTCCCCGCGCCGACGGAAAACCTACGGTAATTCTAGTAGTCGGCGTGAACGGCACCGGGAAAACCACCTCCTCCGCGAAGCTCGGCCTGTGGCTGAACAAGCGCGGCCACTCTGTGATCCTCGCCGCCGCCGACACCTTCCGCGCCGCCGCCGTAGAGCAGCTCCAGCGCTGGGGCGACCGCCTCGGGCTAGAGGTCGTCACGGGGAAGGCCAATTCCGACCCCTCCGCCGTCTGCTTCAACGCCCACCAGCGCGCCATCGAGGCGAAAGCCGATTTCCTGATCTGCGACACCGCCGGGCGCATCCACACCCGCCACAATCTCATGGAGGAGCTGGGAAAAATCCGCCGCACCATTGCCAAGCAGGACGAGGCCGCGCCGCACCTCACCCTACTTGTCGTCGATGCCAGCACCGGCTCGAACGCGCTCAACCAAGCCAAGGAATTCCACAAGGCCTGCCCGCTCGACGGCCTGATCATCACCAAGCTCGACGGCTCCGGCAAAGGCGGGATCGCTTTCACGATCTTCGACCAGCTCGGCATCGCCCCCCGGTTCATCGGCACCGGCGAGGAGCCGGAGGCGTTCTCGATTTTCGAGAAAGAGCGCTTCGTATCGGATGTGCTCTGATCGTGAAATCCCCGTTAGGTTTTTCTTTTCACCGCAAAGCCGCAGAGGCCGCAAAGGGTCGCAAAGCCAATCCCCTGAATTCTTCCTCCTCATTGGAGTTTAAAATTTAGAGTTTCAGGTTTCCTACTGCGCGCTCGCCAGGAATTCGCCTCCCAATAGTTCCGCCCTTGCCTCTCCCACTAGAAACAGCGACCCGGCGATGAGGATGGGACCGCCGTAAATCCGCGCGGCTTGCATCGCTTGGGAAAAGTTCGGGAAGCATTCCGCGCGTTCGCCGCCGGGCAGGCATTTCACCAGCTCATCGGTGGGCAGGCCGCGCGTCGTTCCCACTTGGCAGAACAACATCCGTTCTGTCAGCCCGCGCAGCTCGGCGAGGATGCCGGTGACATCCTTCGACTCGACAGCGCCGAACACCAAGGTGCCTTTCCCCGCACCGATCTCCGCGAGCCATGTTTCCCGCAGAACTTTTCCGGCGTGGGGATTGTGTGCGCCGTCGAGGATCACCTCGATGCCGTCCGATGAAATCCGCTCGAACCTCCCGGGCCAGGAGACTTTTCCCAGCCCCTCCACCACGCTTTCCTTACCCAGCCGCAAACCCAGCGAATGCAACGCCGCGAGGGCTAGCGCCGCGTTCCATTTCTGGTGCGTGCCCGCCAGAGCGATGCCGTATCCCTCCAGCGGTTCCTCGATGAACCGCAGCGGCGACCTTCTCTCGTTCGCTTCCTTTTCCAGCACCTGATGCGCCTCGGGTTCCTGCGGTGAGGAAAAGGCGGGCACGCCCTCTAGGAAAATCCCGGCTTTCTCCGCCGCGATCTTGCCAAGCGTATCGCCAAGCCACTGCGTGTGATCCATCCCGATCGGCGTGATCACGCAGACATCCGCCGGCACCGCTGTCGTCGCGTCAAGGCGCCCGCCCATGCCCGTTTCTAGGATGATGAGTTCGCATTCGCACTCATTGAACCAGCGCATCGCCACTGCCAGCGTGATCTCGAAAAAGGTCGGATGCGTCTCCAGCTTTTCGCAGACCGCGCGCGCCTCACTCAACAGTTCCGCGCAGCGTTTCTCGGATATCATCTCGCCGGAAACCCGCATCCGCTCCCGATAGTCGATCAGGTGCGGCGAGGTGAAAAGCCCCGTCCTCTTCCCGCAGGCGCGCGCCACGCGATCCATCATCGCGCAGGTGCTACCCTTGCCGTTCGTCCCCGCCACATGCGCGACTTTTATGCCGTGCTTTGGAAACGCGAGGAACTCCTTGAGCAAATGCCGCGGGCCGTCCAGCCCCAGCTTTATGCCGAACTGCTGCGTCCCGAACAACCAATGGATCGCTTCCGCGTAGTGCATGCGGTTACTTATCATTTTCCTCAAGGTGCTCGGCAAGGTTCTCCGGAGCGCTTTGCTTGAGGAAATCCTCGCCGCCCGAGCTGAGTTCGAAGACGACACCAAGAATCGTTTCCCTTTTGTATTCGCGAGGAAGGTTCCCGCCCGTCTGGGAGCTATCCTCGCAGCGGACAATGTCCGTTTCGAAAGTCGCCTTGCCGTGCGCTTCCAACCGCCGGACGAGCGCCTCGCCGCTGATTTCCTCCACTTTCGTTTCCGAACCTGCCTTGTCTGATTTACTGACTCGTTTGTATATCGTGTAGACTACCGCGATGTCGGAAACGTCTTTTTTTACGTAGCTTTTCAGCTCGCCGGTGTAATGGAACTCATCGATGGTCAGTTTTTTCACGATCTCGCTGGACACGTATTGGCCCGGCCGTGCATTGCCCGCCCCCCCCGAGCGGGTGACTTTCCTGTCGATGCGTTCCGTTTTCTTCGAGACCGTGAGCGTCACGTCCATCGGCTTAAGCTTGTCCTTGTTCTCCTTCCACCACTCCGCGATGTAGGCCTGGTCATCCGCCGAAAGCGATTTCAGGGGGACGGTGGCTGTGTTGGTGTTGGGGAGCTTCAATACGACCTTGTCGTCGATTACGGAGAATATTTCCGCCTTCAGGGTCTTGCCATCTGCGTTCGTGAAAACGCGCGGCTCCGCGAACACGGAACCAGCTCCCAGCAAAGCGACCGCCGCGATGAATGCCAAACGTTTCATGGCTTCATCCTCCCGCATTCGGGGCCGTATGGCAAAAGGTAAATGAGCCGCAAGCAGGCCGGGGAGGCGGCATCGCTTCATCCGCTACGGGATGCGAACCGTTCGAGGTGGCCTCTCCCCGGGGGGCGGCCTGTCCGTTCCTGCGGGTTGGTGCCTTAGGCAATCCCCGCCGGGCTGTTTCGGGCTTTGGCCATTCCAGGAACCGGCAATCGCGCTCTAGTGCGCGCTTTCAGTGGCCGCCAAGTGCTTCCCGGAAGGATTTCTCCACCAATACCACCCTTTGCCAAGGTGGATGCGTATCTCCTCCGCCGCAAGGTATGAGCAGGGGATCAGGTAGAGCGTGATAGCGGTGGCGAAAAGGATGCCGAAGGCCAGCGACACCGCCATGGGGATGAGGAACTGGGCTTGCAGGGAGCGGTCGAAAATGAGCGGCAGCAGCCCGGCGAAGGTAGTGGCGGAGGTGAGGAAAATCGGGCGGAAGCGGCGCGTGCCGGACTGAATGACTGACTCATGCAGATCCTCCCCGGCGCGCACTTTCTGGTTGATGAAATCCACCATCACCAGCGAGTCGTTCACCACCACCCCGGCGAGGGCGAGGATGCCGAAGATGGAAAGATACGAGGGCGTGATATCGAGGATGATATGACCGAAAAGCGCGCCGATGATGCCGAAGGGAACGGCGAGCATTACGAAAAACGGTTGGTAGAGGGAGCGGAAAGGGATGGCTAGTAATGCGTAAAGCGCGAAAAACAGCGCGAGCCCGCCGTAGATCGAGCGCTTTTTCGTTTCCTCATGGTCGGAGACGTAGCCGGCGTAGCGCCATGTAAGCTCGGGCCGGGCGTTCAGTATCCTATCCAATTCCGGGGCAAGGGCGCGCGAGATGGCCACGACATCGGTGTTCTCATCGACCGGCTCCGCAGTGACGGTGGTGACCTGCGCGCCGTCGATGCGGTCGATGCTGGATCGGCCTTTCACAAAGTTCGCGTTCGCGACGGTGGGGAAAGGAGCCTCACCGCCGGAGGGCGTGCGGATGCGGAGCTGATCAAGGGTGGAGAGCGATTCCCGTTCCGCGAGCGGCATGCGTATCATTACCCGGACGTCGTCCCTATCCCGCTGCACACGCTGCGCCTGTTCCCCGAAAAACGCGCCGCGCACCTGGCGGGAAAGGTCGAGCTGCGTGAGGCCGAGCGCTTCGCCTTCCGGGCGTATCGTGATGAGCAGTTCGTCGGAGGTGGAGCCCGAATCGCTGTAGGCGCTCGCGATCCCTTCGTAGGACTCCAGCATCTCCTCCACCTCGCGGATTACCTCGTCCTTTT
>CAMCXJ010000002.1 GCA_945883455.1 Prosthecobacter debontii | reverse complement strand
TGCTGCGAGCCGACGGCATTGGTCATGCACGGGCTTGCCATTTCCCAAGTTTGCCCCGTAGCAGCAGGCTGCGTGACGGAAAGCGGCAGCAGGCTGCACGCAGTCCAGGGTCTTCGACTTCTTCCGCACTCAAAGGCTCCGCCGTTGAGTACGAAAAATTCCGTTTCCTGCGAACCCCATTCTTGACGGAACCCGTTTCCCGTGTTCAAGATTTCCCCGCTTCAAAGCAATTTCACGGAACGGTGGCTGAGTGGTCTAAAGTACTCCCTTGCTAAGGGAACGTAGGGGTGACTCTACCGAGGGTTCAAATCCCTCCCGTTCCGCCATCTGCGCTTCCTTGTAGGAAGTTACAAATGGCAAGCCATTGAAGGGCGAATCGGAAGCGATGAGTGTCCTTAGTAGCTTTCATCGAAGTGGGATTCCGTTGCGCAAGCCCATGGCTGTCACGATCCCCATACTCGATGCACTGCGCCTACGTCCTCCGCTCCGTCACCGAACCTGATCGCTTCTACCACGGCAGTATCTCAGATCTCCCTCACTTCTTACCCGTCGGCCTCGGGTAAATGAGGGTGCGGTGGGCTTCCTTTTCCCAGAGGTCGGCGAGTTCCTTGGCGGTTTCCGGGTGTTTTGCGGAAAGCTCGTGCATCTCGGATCGGTCGGCCTCGATGTCGTAGAGTTCCCATGGTTTGCCGGGGAGGCCGACGAGTTTCCACTTTCCGCGCCGGATCGCGCGGCTGTCGTAGTGCTCCCAGAGGAGGGCGCGGTCGGGGTTTTCGTCCTTGGTGAAACTCGCGGCGAGACTGGCTCCTTCCATGGGGAGGATGTCGCCGCCGGGGTGATCGGCTCCGGCGAGTTCGACGCAGGTGGCCATGATGTCGATGAGGTGGCCGGGGCGGTGGCGGAGCTCGCCGCGTGCGCTGATGCCCTTGGGCCAGTGGGCGATGAGCGGGGTGGAGATACCGCCCTCGTGGTTGTTCGATTTGTAGAGGCGGAAAGGGGTGTTGGAAACGTTGGCCCAGCCCTGCCCGTAAGCGATGTAGGTATCGGCGGGACCGGGCATGACCTCAGGGCCGGTGAGCACCGGCACGCCTTCGCGTGAGCGCTGCGGGATTATACTTTTCTGAAGCTCGTCCTTTGCCATGGGGACGATGCCTTCCGGTACATGCTTGAGCGGCTTGCGGCCGAGTTGCTCGGCGCAGCCGCCGTTGTCGTGGAGGTAGAGGATGAGGGTGTTGTCGAGCTGGCCGTTGGCTTCGAGGGCGGCGACGAGGCGGCCGATGCCGCGATCCATGGCGGTCACCATCGCGGCGTAGGTTTCCATGCAGCGGAGTTCCCAGGCGCGCCTTTCCTCCGGCACATCCGCCCAACGCTGCGAAGGGGGGCTGAGTTCCCATTCATCGGGAATGAGGCCCATTTTCCTCATGCGCTCGAAGCGGGCCTTGCGGATCGCCTCGTATCCGGCGTCGTAGCGGCCATTGTATTTTTCGATATCCTCCGGGAAAGCATGCATGGGCCAGTGCGGGGCGGTGTAGGCGACATACATGAGGAAAGGTTCGCCCGCGTGTTTCTTCGCATGCTCCTTGGCGAACATGACGGCGTTGTCGCTGATCGCCTCGGTGTAGTGGTAGCGCTCGGGCTTGTAGAGCGGATCGTTTTCCGGGGTGATCGCGTCGTTTTCGCGGGTGAGCGTCCACGGATCATAGAAACTGCCTGCGCCTATGATGGTGCCGTAGAAGCGGTTGAAGCCGCGCTGGCGGGGCCAGTTCGCCTTGTCGCCGTCGGGCTTGAGCTGGGTGGTGACATGCCATTTCCCCGACATGTAGGTGCGGTATCCGGCGGGCTTGAGCGCCTCGGCGAGGGTGATGGCGTTGCGCGAAAGGTTGCCGCGGTAGCCGGGCTGGCCGAGGTCGTCGGTCATCCGGCCGATGCCCGTCTGGTGGGCGTAGAGGCCGGTGAGGAGCGAGGCGCGGGTGGGGCAGCAGCGGCCGGTGTTGTAGAAACGGGTGTAGCGCAGGCCGTTGGCGGCGAGCTTGTCGAGGGTGGGCGTCTCGATCTCGCCGCCGAAGCAGCCGGGATCCGAGTAGCCCATGTCGTCCGACATGATGACGATGATGTTCGGGCGGGGCCCTTCTTTTTCCGCATGAAGTAATGAGGAAAAAATAAGAGGAAGGCAGAGAAGCATGATGAGCGGGAAAAATTTCATTCGATGCCACGCAATGCTTTTTGATCAGCCAACCATTTCCTATCTTCTTTGGAAAGATTGTTTTCTTGGGTTCGGAAACGCTCGCCACCCGGTTCAATGAGGATGAGCGTGCCCTTGGAGTAGGAGGCGAGCTTGGCGAAGACCTTGCGCCCGCTTCCCCCGCGCCAATCGCGGTAACCTTTCGCTTCAAGCTCTTTCCGCCACTTCTCGCTCGAGATTCGCGCGGCGATGGTATTCTGCTTGATGAGACCCCAGAAGTAATCCGCGTCGCCGCGCTTGTAGCCGCGCAACTGCTCGATGACCTCACCGCTGGGATTAAGCAACAACACGGAGGGATGACCGAGGACACGGTAGCGCTTTTTTAAGCGTTGCACATAAGCCCGCATCTCGGCCTCACGGGTGATTTTCGCGTCGAGCGAGAGATCATCATCGTCTGCCGAAACGCTGGTGTCCACACGCAGACGGACAACGTTTTCAGCCGCCCATGATTCGAATTTCGGTGTGGAAAAAAGCTCGGCGCTGAGAACCTTGCACATGGGGCTGCGCGCGGAGTCGGTGAACCAGATGAGGATGGGCTTGCCCTCGCGGGCGGCGGTCTGACGCGCGATGGTCTCGCTCTCCTCCCACGGACCTCTCTTGGGCACGGCCATAAGGTTCTCTAACATCGGTATGCCAGCATCAGGATTGTCGGGATCCGTATACGCGATTTCATCCTGCGGAGTGGCATTGAGCGGTAGGATTTGCGTGTTGCCGCCGGGATTCACGCGCACACCGCCTCCCGCGGGCGTGCGGATCTTAGGGCCCACTCCGGGCGGCGGCATGGCTTCGTCAAGGTTGATTATCGGTGCTTCATTTCCGCATGAAACTAGCAAGCATCCTGCGGCAAGTGCGGTGAAAAATGATCGCCTTGCATTCATGTCCTATTTCTTTAGGCGAACGGGCGTGCCGCAAGAAGAGCAGCGGAACCATTTGAACGCCAACAGGTGTAGGCAAAGAGGAACAATAAAGCCCATGCCTATGATGCGGTGAGCTTTGATATGCTTGAATGCGCCTCTGCGGGCGAAAAGCTTCTGGTTGCAGATACGGCATTTTCCGGTCAATCCCCAGAGCAGATAGCCTAGACCGGTGACAGGTAGCGCGATGGGGAAGGCGAGCCACCAATCCGGCACCCATGCAAAGTTTTCCGGCTTCTCCTGCGATGCCAGTAGAAGGAAGGCGGAAACAACGGCGAGTGGTAGGTTAACCAGTAGCAGCAAGGTAAAAACGGCTCCGATGCGCAAGTGCCACGGGTGAGTATGGAGCACACCGCGGATGTATTGACGGGACTCCGGATCCTTTCCTAGGTTCGTCTCCACGCGTGGAGTGCGGATCAAGGCGACGCGATCTTCCTCATGCCCGCTCTTCGAGCCCGGTATCCGATTGCCTTTCTCTTTGATCGGGTTAGCAGGCTGCGCTGGATTTGCGACAAAGGTCACTCGCGCCGATGATTTTGAGATGGTTTCGAAGTTGCTGCTCTGTCGGCGTATTGGTAACTCTAGCTTAGGCGGCGCGGTGTTACCGATGCGCACTTCAAGGTCTCCCGAATAGCGGTTCAATAGAATACCAGCGGGCACGTCGGAGACTTGTAGACCTTTCCCCATTATAATCTTGCCCGGCAGCGGTATAGCGCATGGCGCTCGCGCCAGCATTTCTGCCACATCTGCGTTCGCCTCGAAGTTTACCGCTGGTTCAATCTCAGGCAGAGTGTTACCAGCAGGTTCCACCTCTACGATTGCCACAGCTTGCGTGATCCAGCGCAAGACGGCGGCTTTACTGGGCACGCGTTTCACGAGGGAAAGCGTCTGGTTCGCTAGTTTTAATTCAGCAACAAGATGACCAGCATCCAGCGCCGCGAGTGCCGCGAGGCTATCAATGCCGCTGGCTTCGAGAAGCTGCAATGAGGTTTCACTGATTCCCTGAATTTCGTCGAGTTCGGGCATGGTTTATCTTAGTGCTACGAGCATTTCACCGAGCAGCGCCAGCTTGGTTTTCCATTCTTTAAGGCGCTGCTTTTCCTGCACCACCACCTCTGCCGGAGCGCGATCCACGAAGGTAGCGGTGCCTAGCTTGCCTTCGGATTTCGTCACCTCGATGCGTATCTTCTCGATCTCCTTGGAAATGCGGACGCGCTCGGCTTCGACATCGATCAGGCCTTCCATCGGCATGTAGGCCTCGCCGACAGGGGTGACGGCGGCGGGGGTTCCTTTCGGGGCTTCGTAGGCGTCATCTACTAGAATCTCAGTAGATCCGGCAAGCAGGGCGAGGACGTTGAGTTCGCCGGAAAGCCATGCGGCCGCGCCTTTCATCACGAAGCGCACATCCTTGCGGGAGCCGAGGTTGTATTCCGCCTTGAGGTTGCGCAGGCGTCCGGCGGTTTCGTAGATCGCGGCGGCTTGCTTTTCGGCAGCGGCGATTTCACCTGCGGAAAGTTCCGCGAGCAGCGGTTTCTCCGGTAGGGATTTTCTCATCACGAACTCGCCCGGGGAAACGTAGTTCATGCGCTCGGAAAGCTCCTCGGTGACGTGCGGCATGTAGGGATGCAGGAGCTGTAGGTAACGGCTCATCACGGCATCGAAGGTGCCGAGCGCAGCGGCGCGGGCTTCGGCGGTGGCGGATTCACGGAGGTCGCCTTTCACCGCTTCGAGCCATTTGTCGCAGAAGTCGTTCCAGAGGAATTCGTAGAGCCGCTGCGCGATCTCGCCAAAGCGGTATTCGGCGTAGATGCCTTTAAGGTCTTCGGCGAGTTGGTCGAGCTTCGATATCACTAGGATGTGATAAACCGGCAGGCTATGATCTTTTGAAATTTGAGTTTTGAAATTTGAAACTTCCTTATCCATTTGCCGGAACCGGCAGGCGTTATAGAGCTTGTTTGCAAAGTTGCGGCCTTCTTCGACCGACGATTCGTCGAAACGTACATCGGCACCCACCGGCGCGATGCGCATCAGCCCGAAGCGCAGTCCATCGGCTCCGAACTTGTCCATGAGGTCGATGGGGTCGGGGGAGTTGCCGAGGGATTTGCTCATCTTGCGTCCTTTGAGGTCGCGGATGATGGAGGTAAAATAAACGTTCTTGAACGGCAGCCCATCGGCGAAGTGGTAGCCCGCCATGATCATGCGCGCGACCCAGAAGAAGATGATGTCCGGGCCTGTTACTAGATCAGTGGTAGGATAAAACTTTCTCAAGATCGCGGAGTTTTCACCTACGTCACTCATCGTAGCAAAGGGCCAGAGCCATGAGGAAAACCAGGTATCCATGACGTCCTCGTCGCGCACCCAATCGCCATCGGCAGGCGGCTCGACGCCGACGTAGATGTCCCCGGCGGCGGCGTCCTTCGTTTCGAGCGATTCAGCGTTTTTCAGTGAATCGAGCTTATCTTTCCGATACCAAACAGGAATCTGATGCCCCCACCAGAGCTGGCGGCTAATGCACCAATCCTTGAGATTCTCCATCCAATGGGCGTAGGTTTTCGCCCAGCGTTCAGGGCGGAACTGGATCTCGCCGGAGGCCACCGCTTCCGTGGATTTCGCGATTTCTGGGTAGCGCAGGAACCATTGCATGGAAATGCGCGGCTCGATCGGCACGTCGGCACGCTCGGAATAGCCGACGTTGTTCTCGTATTCCTCGATACCGATGAGCAGTCCCATTTCCTCCAGCTTCGCGGCGGCGGCGCGGCGGGCGACGAAGCGGTCGAGGCCATGCAGCTCGGGGAGCGCGGGGCAGTTGATGGTGCCGTCGGGATGGAGCACGTCGATGATTTCCAGCCCGTGCTTCATGCCTATCTCGAAATCTACCTTGTCATGTGCGGGCGTGATTTTCAGCGCGCCGGTGCCGAATTCGAGATCAACCATTTCATCGCCGATGATCGGGATGAGTGCGGCAGGGAAGGGGCGTTTGACCATTTTTCCGATCCACTGGGCGTATTTGGGATGCTTGGGATGCACCGCGATGGCGACGTCTCCCATCAGCGTTTCCGGGCGGGTGGTGGAGATGTGGATAAACTCGCCGGGGCTGTCGGCGAGCTCGTATCTCATGGTGAAAAGCTTGGAGCGCGAGGCTTTCATGATCACCTCCTCGTCGGAGAGGGCGGTGAGGGAAACGGGGCACCAGTTCACCATCCGCTTGCCGCGGTAGATCAGGCCTTCGTTGAAAAGATCCACGAATACCTGACTTACCCAACGCGTGTATTCCGCGTCCATCGTGAAACGCTCGCGCGACCAATCGCAGGAACAGCCGAGGCGCTTCAGCTGCTTGATGATGATGTCGCCGTGGGTGTTCTTGAAATCCCAGACGCGCTTGAGGAACTCGTCGCGGCCGAGGTCGCGGCGGGTCTTGCCTTCCTTTTCGCGCAGCTCGCGCTCAACCTTCGCCTGCGTGGCAATGCCCGCGTGGTCGGTGCCGGGGAGCCAGAGAACTTCTTTCCCCTCCTGCCGCGCGCGGCGGGCGAGGATATCCTGGATCGCGTTGTTGAGTACGTGTCCGAGGTGCAGGATGCCGGTGACGTTGGGCGGCGGGATGACAATGGAGTAGGGCTCCTTTTCGGAATTCTCATCGGCGCGAAAACACCCCGCCTCCAGCCATGCGGCATACCATTTTTCCTCCACGGCCTGCGGCTCGTAGGCTTTCGCTAACTCTGACATCGGGCGCGTATGTTCGTGGACGGATTACTTTTTGTCCAGCATCGGAAAGGTGTCTTGGAAGGGCGTTTTGCTGCTTTCCAAGACCGGAGCGGGCAGCGAATGTTCTTACCAACGTCATGGAAACCATCGCAAGATTCTACAAGGGGGAGGATGCCTATCTGTTCCGCTCGTTTCTGGAGTCCGAGGGAATTTCCGCGCATGTTTATGACGAATACACTCCCCAGATTCACTGGCTTTACACTCACGCGATCGGCGGAATCCGGGTGGTCGTGGGCGATGAGGATGCGGAAGAGGCGGCGGAGCTTTACAAGATTTACGAGGAAAATATGAACGCGGTACCACCAGTCGTTGGAAACGTGAAAGCTTGGCCTTTCGTGCTGCTTGTATCGATTTTTCTCGGCTTCCCGATGTATCTGCTAGGTAGGAAAAAAATCGGCGTGGACGGAAGAGATAGCTGACTCACGGATGTTCCGAATCGTTTTGACAAAGGGATGCCGCAGCTCACGGTTTGCAGTGATGAAAATCCTCGTCCTCTCTCTCCTCATCCCGCTCCTCCACGCTGCCGAGAAGCCGCAAAACATCGTCTTCATCCTCGTGGACGACCTTGGTGTGACCGACGTGAACCTCGACGGCACCGACCCGTTCTACGAAACCCCGAACCTCGCCAAGTTCGCGAAAACGGCGGTGAACTTCACCAACGGCTACTCCGCCTGCCCCGTCTGTTCTCCGACCCGCTCCGCGATCATGACCGGACGAAACCCCGCCCGGACGCGGAACACCGATTACTTCGGCGCGCCCAACCAGCACTTCGGCTCCATCCCGGCGAACTACGATCCCCGGGCATTTTTCGCGAAACCCGGCCCCAAATCAAACCGCCCCCTCTGGCCAGCCCCCTACCTCGGCCACCTGCCGGACGGCACCGTCACCCTTGCCCAGGCTTTTAAGAAACACGGCTACGCCACCTTCTTCGCCGGGAAATGGCATCTCGGGCCGGAGGGACATTTCCCGGAAGACCACGGTTTCGACATCAACATCGGCGGCGGTCAGGGCGGCGGCCCGTATGGCGGGAAAAAATATTTCTCCCCCTACGGGAATCCCAAGATCAAGGACGGCCCGGACGGCGAGCACCTTGACGAAAGGCTCGGCCGCGAGACGGCGGACTTCATCAAGGCAAACAAGGACAAGCCCTTCCTCGCCTATCTCTCCTTCTACGCCGTCCACACCCCGCTCATGGCACCCGAGGTTCTGGTGAAAAAGTATGAGGCGAAACGCAAGCGCCTAGGGCTGAAGGACAGCTTCGCCCCCGAACCTCCCCGCGAGAACCGCACGGTCCACTCCCATGCCGTTTATGCCGCCATGATCGAGTCCATGGACGCCGCCTGCGGGCAGGTCTTCGATGCGCTGGAGGAAAGCCGCCTCGCGGAAAACACGATCGTCGTTTTCTCTTCCGACAACGGTGGCCTCTCCACCTCTGAAGGCTCACCGACCACGAACCTCCCCTACCGCGCCGGGAAAGGCTGGCTCTACGAAGGTGGCATCCGCGTCCCTCTCCTCGTGCGGAACCCCGCCACCGGCCATGGGGGAAAAACCACCGCCGAGCCCGTATATTCCGCCGATTTCTTCCCCACCCTCCTCGCCGCCACCGGCCACGATGCACTACCCGACCAGCACAAGGACGGCGCCTCCTTCCTCCCCTACCTAGAGAAACCCAACGCCGCCCCCAGCGGCCGCGCGATGTTCTGGCATTACCCGCATTGGGGCAACCAAGGCGGTTCCCCCGGCACCGCCATCCGCGCCGGGAAATGGAAGCTCATCCGCTGGCAATGGCCCGAGCGCGCCGAACTCTTCGACCTCGAAGCCGACCCCGGAGAAACGAAGAACCTCGCCGCCGAACAGCCTGAAGTCGTCGGCGATCTCACCAGCCGCATCATGAACTTCTACGGAGTCACCAAAGCCCTCCAGCCCGCGAAAAACCCCGATTTAAAAGGTGATTTCAAAAAGTGGTGATTGGCTGCGCCGAAAAACTTGTGCAAGGTGCGACCATGTTGAAACTCCTCATTCCCATCTTAGATAAAGCGCTCGTTTTCGACTACACGGCGAAGGGGTGACACACGGCGGGGGGGGCGGTGTCCCTACCGCGCGCCATGCGGGGTTTCATTTTTTGGGAAATGACATTACAGGGCAGATCCACACCGCGCATGGACGCTGCGGCAGTTCCCGCTTGAATGTCTGGCGTGCTCAGCCTAATCCCTTCGTCACATGGACGCCCGCCACCCTTATGAAATGATCCCGTTGTTCACAGCGGGGCTGCTGCTGGGCGCTTGGCTCGTCGGCTCCCATGCGTTGATGCTCGCAAAGCCCGCGCTGGTTCAGGGTTGGCTCAAAAAGTTTCCGCGCCATAACCTCTCCGGGCAGATCATTCTGGGCATCGGCCTAGCGTGGTTCTGGCTGCTGGTCGCGCCGGAAGGCATGGGCAAGCTAAGCTCGCTGCGCATGGATCTCGGCGAGTTCAACAACATCAAGCCGATCCTACGCCTGCTGGTTCCAGCTTCGCTGGTGCTGGTATCCATAAGCGTGCGCGATTTTCTCGCGGTGCGCGCGCTGGGCCTGCTAGGGTTGATGGTGGCTGCGCCGCTGCTGGATGCCGCTTTCCTGAAGGATCCTGCCAGCCGACTGTTGATCCCTATCTTTGCCTATGCCCTGCTGACGGCGGCGCTTTTTTGGGTGGGTATGCCCTACCTTTTCCGCGACGCGGTGACATGGGTGACCGCCACTCCGGGACGCTGGCGCTCCGCCTGCCTCTGCGGGCTGGCCTATGGCGCGGCCACGCTGGTTTGCGCTTTCGCTTTCTGGCGGGATTACTAGGAAACTAGTAAACGGGTGCGCCGCCAGACTGATATTCCGCCCCAGAACCGCCTGTCTGCTGCTCTGCTTTTTTTTCCATCTCGGTGCCGAGGACACGCATGTCTCGCCCTAGCCCAACGGTGGTGTTACAGGATGATAGGACTGCGAGGGCAGCCACATACAGAAATGACGTTCTCAATATCTTTTTCATGTGAAGGAAATGAGTATGCCGGAGTTTGAATTTGTCAACTTTTCTTGAGTTCCCGGCGAAGTTCGATAATCCCGTCGCGGATAGCAAAAATTTCGTCGCGTAGGTTTACGAGGGAAGCGTAAGCATCAGGATCGTCTGCAGTGGCAATCAATTCGCCGCAAGCGCCAACGGCATCGTTGATCCAATTTAGGCAGCGTTTCAGTACCGCAAGGACGAACCCGGACTCAGGCTCGTGAGTGCCGTCATACCCGTGGAGCACGCCCGCGAGCTTGGCGCTGACCTGCATCAGATCGGATACGAGCCGCTGCGCCGGGCTGTCCTTATCATCACCGCGGCTCAGCAGATCAAAGCAGCGCATCGCCACCTCGCGTGCCCTCGTTTGTAATGGGTGGCTTTCGGCGAGCCAATCCTCATCGTCTTCATCGTCTTCTTCATCGTCATCGTCGGAGTCCCGCCATTCTTCGTGGAAATCCCCTTCATCATCGAAGTCGTCGTCCTCGCCGCTTTCCTCGCGTTCCGCCATGGCTCCGAGAAGACCGTCCCAGCCCATTACAAAAGCCTCTTTCCGCTCGCTATCGTGGTCGTCGATGTATTTCTCCAGCACCTCCTGATAGGCGTCGCTAAGGCGGTCGGATTCCTTGAGGCGCTCTTCCCACTCGAACTCGTCGAGCTCGCCTTTGGCGGTGTCGGGTGCGCTTCCTGAGGAATCGTCTGGCTCGGCACGGCGTATCACCTGGGCGAGGAAATCCCGCATCGCGCTGAGGTTTGCGAGTTTCTGCGCCTCCTCCTGATCCTCGTCCATCTGCCATTCGCTGGCGGAGACCTTGAGGTGATAATCGGCCGCCTCGATAAGCACTCGCCCGTTGATTTCGCTGAACCACTCGAGGTAAAGGACGTTGCTCCATTGAAAAGGGATTTCCTGACCGAGCCGTTCGCACTCGTCCATTTCTTCTTCGGAAATTTCCGGCACACGTGCTTTGCGGGAGGCAGTGACATCGCCAATGATGCCGGTTTGCTCGGTATCGAGTTCGGAGGCCTCGGGGCAGACGCGGGGATTGGGATTTTCGAACTCCAGGACGGTTCCCGCGAGATCCCGCCAGCAGTCGCCGTTGAGGGAAAGGATCAATGGCTCATCGCGCCCCGCGAGCCAGATCCTGCCGGTGGTGAGCCCCTCGACGGTGTTGTCGATCAACCCGTGTTCCACCGCTTCGTCCACACGCCATGCCATGCGCGGGATATTCCCACCCTGTTTCTTGAAACGTCAAGCCAGCTGTTGCGGTGGACCTGTGCGTTAGTAAATTTTTCTACCGGGCATCGCTAGGTATTCCTCCGCCAGCGCGAGCGCCTCTTCGCGGGCGAGCTGTGTCTCGGGGATCGAGCGCTCGGCGGCTGGCAAGGTGAACTGGCGGAAGAACTCGCAGTCATCGAACCCGAGGCGGGCGGCAATGGTGATATCGAAGCCATAGTGAATCGTGGAAATACGCGCCCAATGGATCGCGCCGAGACACATCGGGCAGGGCTGGCCGGTGGTATGGATCACGCAGCCTTCCAGAGTGTGGCTGCCGGTTTTCACGCACGCATCGCGGATGGCTACGATCTCGCCGTGGGCGGTGGGATCGTTGGTGGCGAGGACGCGGTTCCAGCCCTCGCCGATGATTTCCGTGTCGCGTACGATGACTGCGCCAAAGGGGCCGCCGTCCCCGGCACGCATGCCGTTTCTCGCGAGTTGGATGGCGCGCCGCATGAATTCTTCTTTCATGGTAATTTCATACATTTCCCGGCGATCGCTGACAAGGCCGCAGGGATATGACCCGCCTTTGCCTGTGTAAAGCTGTTCGAAAACGATTACTCGGGCTTGTAACAAGTCCGAGCGCCTGACTAATTGTCGTGTGTGAAGTAAAAATAAACCGATCCGATGAGCGAGCCGAAACATAGCGCCCTATTTGTAGCTCCCGAGGTGGGGGAGGTCGCGAGGCTTTTCCCCAATTACGAGATCCTCGGACTTATCGCGTGCGGCGGTATGGGTGCGGTTTACCACGCGGTGCAAACGTCGCTGGAGCGTCCTGTGGCGATCAAGATCCTGCCGCGCGAGTTCTCAGCAAACGTCGAGTTCCGCTCCGGGTTTGAATCCGAGGCAAAGGCGATGGCGAAATTGAACCATCCGAACCTGATCGGCGTGTATGATTTCGGCGAGGTGGAAGGGCTGCTTTTCATCGTGATGGAGTTCGTAGAGGGGCAATCCCTTCACCACGCGGCACATGGCTTTTCTATCGAACATGCGGATGCAATCAATCTGGTCATCAATGTATGTCACGGCCTCGCGCACGCCCATGATTATGGGATCCTGCACCGAGACATCAAACCTTCCAATATCC
This sequence comes from Prosthecobacter debontii, assembly GCA_945883455.1. Classification (GTDB taxonomy): domain Bacteria; phylum Verrucomicrobiota; class Verrucomicrobiia; order Verrucomicrobiales; family Akkermansiaceae; genus Luteolibacter. The sequence goes on along the minus strand of CAMCXJ010000002.1, from coordinate 23,456 downwards.
TGCTCGACGGCCAGATGAACCCTAAAATCGGGGATTTCGGCTTGGCGCGGACGCTCGAGCGCCAGATCGTAGATGGTGAGCAGATCTTCGGCACGCCGGGCTACACCGCGCCGGAAGTTCTGCGTCCACCGTTCACAATCGACCAGCGCACCGACATCTTTTCCGTAGGCGTGATGCTCCATGAGCTCCTGACAGGTCACCTGCCCAACGCAGACCCTCGTCCGGCCTCGCAGATATGCGGTTGCAACCATCGTCTCGATGCAGTGATCCAGCGCGCCACGCATCCGAATCCGAACCGGCGATTCGCCTCCGCTGCCGAACTCGCACGGGAACTTGGCAACATCGCGGTGATGCCGAACCGCACCCTGCGGACAGGCACGCCTGCCACGAAGGCCACGCCGAACGCGGGAGTGCCCGCGATTTCAAGGCCCGTCCATCGAGCGGCCGCCGCACCCGCCCACAGCGCCCTGTCCAGGCCCGTCCATTCTGCGCTCTCTCGGCGAAGCGCCGCGCCGCCAAACCCTTCCCCGGCCACTGCGCTGAGGCCCCAGAGCCCCTACGGAACCCCGAAGCCCCTTGCCAAGGGGCCCTCGGGTTCCGGCTTGGTCATATTCCTGCTCATCGCGCTGATCGTCGCGGCCGTCACCTATTTCGTGATGAAAGGAAAATCCGCCGCGCCTCTCTCCCTGCCGCAGGTGCCGGCGGCAACCGAACAAACGCCACCCCACCCAAGCCCGGCGCCTACCGCCAAGGAAGAGTCCGAGCCGGATCCCGCCGATCTCCTGCGTCGCGCCCGCTCATCGATACGCCAGCGAGTAGGACCAGCTCTGGAAAGCCATCGCCGCGACATGAAGGCCAACCTAAGCGATTACAGGAAGGCGATGGAATCCGCCGCAGATGGGCTTTCCTTAGGGGACCGCGAGCGCATCGGCGAAACACTTTCCGAAAACCTGCGGATCTGGGAGGACAGCGGTGACAAGCTCCCGGAAACGCTTCCCGCCGGCTTCCGGGCTGTTGACGGCGCGGAGGATATCCACGCCAGCCATGTGGAAAAACAGGCGGCGATGCAAAGCGGGCTTGAGGGCGAGATCGCATCCCTCGCCAGCGTTTATGTGCTGGAATTGCAGAACCAGATCGAGCAAATCGCGAAGGGCGGGAATGCCCGGGCGATCAATGTCTTGGAAGAGGAAGTCCGTTCCGTGGAGGGAAATGTGAAGCGATTCCGCGAGGCGATAATCGATTAACCCGGCACACCGCGCTTGCCGAAGCCGCGGGGCAGGCGCAGCGGCTTGCCTTCCGGCATTTTCACCAGCGCCAGCGCCTGCCGCGCCGTGACCAGCAGCGCCCCGTCCTCCTCGCGGCGCATCTCGAACTCGCACCAAAATCTCGCCGCGCCCACCTCCCCGAGCTTGCCCCGGATCTCGATCCAATCCCCGAGCTTCGCAGGCTTCTCGTAATCCACCTCAGTCCGCGTCAGCACCGGGTAAATTCCCGTCTCCGGCATCCCGCGCAGATCCATGCCCAGCAACGCCGCGAGCCTCGTCCGGCAAGTTTCGATCATCCGCAAATAGGCGAGGTTGTGCACCACGCCGCCGCAATCCGTATCGAAAAACATCACTTCCTCGCGCGTCGCCATCTCGTTGGTCACCTCCTCCATGCGGATAACCTCGCAGAAAGGCATGCCGCGCCGCAATGTTCTCTTGTCCGCGAGCGTAAAAATACGAGTATCCGCCGCTAAAGCCATGACAAATGCCATCCGATCATTTTTCGCCGCCGCGATTTTCACCCTTCCTGCGGTGACATCCGGCGCCGCGCCCCCGTTTGTCCCGCCGGCCGATGTGATGCCGCCTTTCCGCAGGGACAAGCTTCCGATCGATACGGATGCCATGCTCTCCCTCTCGCAGACAATGACCCTGCTCTCCCAGAGCGCCTCCCTGAAAGAAGCACCCCTTCGCCGCACCGCCGCGCAGGCACTCGCGCTAGCCCTGGCCCTCGATCCCGCCAACTCGTCCGCGCGCGATATCCTTTCATCCATCACCGGTGGCGGGAACCTCCACAGTCCGGATCCGGAAAGACTCACCCGCGCGAAGACAGAAGCGTGGCAACTCAACGGCTGGCTCTCCACTCCGGAGGCGGGCAAGGATGGCAATCTCCTCGCTGACCTCCTCGGTGATACCGTCGCGGCGCTCGATCCTGATCATCCCGCCGCCGTCGATTTACTGAAATCCCCGGAGCGCGGGAAATGGGACGGCTGGGTCGCTTCCCTGCCAAGCTTCGACGAAAAGAACAACGTCAGTTTGGAAAAACCTGACGAAGCTGGAAGCAAGCTGGGACCGATCAAGCCGGAACTGAAAATGGCGGGCATCTCGCTTACGAAAGCGACGGTGAAGACGGTGCTCTTCGCCTTCGATAAAGAGACCGGTTACGCGTTCGGAAACACCACCGTGAGAATGGAGGCGCAGCCCAAGCTCGAGGAATGGGAAGCCAGCGGAAACCTGCAGCTCAATGTGCCGAGCTGGGAGATAAACAATGCGGATGTGAAAGAGTTCATCGTTTCCCCGATCATGAATGCCCTCGAGAACTCCGGGGTTGCGCTCCCGGATAACGGCAGGATCAGCTTCCAAGCGGGTGACGGCGATCTCTATCCGTTCGGCAAAAATACGATCAGCCTCACCGGGCCTGCCTTCGTTCTCGCCCACGCCGCCCTCTCCGGCGCTGAGCCGGACGCCACGGTGATCGGAGTCATCGACACCCGGGGCAGGCTGACCTCGCCCCGTTACCTCTGGTATTTTGTGGACGCACTGCGGAAAGGCGACGGTGGACGGCTGGTGATTCCCGCGGACTCCGCCGAGTTCTTCGCCGCGCTGCTGACCTTGGAGGAACCGGATTTTTTCCTGAAATACGAAGTCTTCACCGCGTCCGGCCCCGAGGAGATGGCGAAACTCTGCGCGAAGAAGCCCGATGAGAAACAGGCCGCTGTTTCCGCGAAGTTCCAGGAAATCAAGGACAAGGCTCCGGCCTCTACTCTCGGCCCCTACCTCGCAAACCGCTTCATCCGCCAACGGCTGCTCGATATCCATACGGAAATGCCCCAGCACTTTTCCGCAAAGATGCTAGCCCTCCAGGGATCCGCGGAGCGCCCGCCCCGCACGCTGCCCAAAAAGATCCTCGCCGCGATGGTCTGGCACGCCATCGCGCCGATCAAGGCAGCTACAAGTTTCGAAGATGAGGGCATTTTCAACGCGAATTCCGAGGTCCTGGAGAAACTCCACGATGAATCCCGCACCAAACTGGATCTCCTTGACCGCTTAGCGGATCGTGACAGCTCCGAGCTGCTTGACCGCGCCAAATCCGTGACCTCCGAGCTGCGCGGCGTGGCTCGCGCGCTAGGCAGCCGCAGCGATGATTGGGAAGCAAGATACAGAGCGGTCGCTAGGGCACATAAAGCCCTTGAGGATTCGAACGAACAAATCCGCCGGGAACTCTCGCTCGTCACCGGCGATCCTCTGCCGGACGATATGATCGAACGCCTGAGAAAGGAACGGGATCGCAAATGAGATCGGGGCAACTGAATCTTCGGATTCTTCCGGAGGGGTGATCGCTGGCGCGTTGTCCGCACGTCACTTCTCGCCCATCGGCTTGATTTTTGCCGGTTTCTTCGGAGTGGCCCAGTGATCGACGGCGGGATCGACCAAGAAATCGTTGGCAAGCGCCTCGCGCCCGAGGAGCAGGCGGTGGATCATGCGCTTGCGTGAAACCAGTGAGACCATGATGCGTTTCTCCACCCCGGCGAGGCGGAGTTGCGTCTCTACGAAGAGGCGGCTCGCTGGGCGGCCGGTGGATGAGCGTACTTTTTTCCGGGCGATGATATCCGCCTCTAATGAAATTAGTTTCTTGTCCTTCCGGTCGAGGCGGACGGTGAAACACACACGATTGCCGGGTAGCTCGGTGATCTCAGCACAGTCGATCGCACTGCTGCGCGCACCCGTATCGGCTTTGGCTTTGAGGCGGATGCCCCAGTCGGGAAACTCGACCCATTCGCGCCAGCCTATGGTCATGCTCACGGCTCGTCTTTCTCCGGTTTTGTGGGCAGCTTTTTCACCCTCCTGTGTTTCTTTTTCTTGGCGGGGATGAGACCTTTCATGTGCTCGGATCTACCGTAGCAGAGCAGGGTGTCATCGGCTTCCAACACACGGCAGCCCTTGGGGTTGGAAATGACGATACCCTTGCGGCGCAAAGTGAGCACCACCACATCCTGTTCGCGCAAGCCGGTTTGCTCGATCGACATGCCTACATACGAACTGCCGATCGGGATGTGGATGTCCGCCACCGAATAGCCCCGCGAAACAGTCAGCCGCTGGCGGATATCGATTTCCGGAAATTTTACCTGATCTCCTATGTAATCGATGATCTCGCCAGCGATGTCGAGACCGGTGGCCCCCTCGATGCCCTCGAGGCCAGGTGAGGAATTCACCTCCATGATCTGTGGGCCGTCTTTTCCTTCCAACATATCCACCCCGCAAATGCGCAGGCCCATGATCTGCGCGGCGCGGACGGCGGCTTCCTCGTAGGCGGGATCGAGCGTGATCGCCTCGGCCTTTCCTCCGCGATGGACGTTGGATCGGAATTCCTGCCCCTGCGCCACCCGCCGGATCGCAGCGACCACACGATCCCCGATCACGAAGGCGCGGACATCCTTGCCTTTGCTTTCCGCCACGAATTTCTGGAGCAACACCTGCTGTTTGGTGGAGTGCAGGGTCTCGACGATGGCGCGCGCGATCTCGATCTTGTCGGCGAGAATCACGCCCACGCCCTGCGTGCCTTCTAGCAGCTTGATGATGACGGGTGCGCCGCCGACGCGCTGCAGGGCGTCCTCGAGGTCGCGCTTGTCATCCACATAAGCCGTGGTGGGGATGCCAACATCGTGGCGGGAAAGGATCTGCAGCGAGCGCAGCTTGTCGCGGGAGTTGCTGATGCCTGCAGCGGTGTTTGGTGTAAAAACATCCATCTGCTCAAACTGCCGCACCACCGCGGTGCCATAGCGCGTGATCGATGTGCCGATCCGCGGCAACACCGCATCCGGGGTGCGCAGGGCTTTCCCATGATAATAAAGAGCTGGAGCTCCCTGATCTAGCGCGATGGTGAGGCGCTGGGTGTTGAGGACCTCAATCCTGTGCCCGCGTTTACGCCCGGCCTCGATGAGTCGGCGGGTGGAGTGGCACTTAGGGGAGCAGGAAAGGATGGCAAGTTTCATGCGGAAAGGACTAAATATTATGCATACGCTGCGCCGTTCGTAAGGTCAAAACAAAGTCAGTATCGTATCCGTTGGAAAGAAAAGCTTGCCCCGTCACGTAACAACTCTCGTGATACAAAAACCAATTACCCTTTCCCGCCGCCGTTTCCTCACCGCTACTGCCGCCGCCGCTACCTTTGGCTCGTCCATGCTCCGCGCCGCGCCGGCGGACGCGCAGCTCAACATCGCCTTCATCGGATATGGCAAGCGGGCTTACGGGGTGATGAGTCACGCACTACGGCAAGCAGATGTGCGCATCGTTGCGGTGTGCGAGGTGGAAGGCACCCGGCTCGCGAAGGCGAAGGAAGAAGTCGAGAAACGCTACGCGGAGGACATGAAATCCGGCACCTACAAGGGCTGCGCGACGTATGTGGATTATCGTGAACTGCTGGAGCGCGACGATCTCGACGCGGTGGTGATCATGACGCCCGACCACATGCACGTTCACCCGGCGCTCGCGGCGGCTAGAAAAAAACTGGATATCTATTGCGAGAAGCCGCTCACCCAGAACATCGCCGAGGGCCGCCTGCTGGTTAACAGCGTGCGGGATCACAAGATCATTTTCCAAACCGGCAGCCAGCAGCGCTGCGAGTTCGGTCATCATTTTCGCAAGGCAGTGGAGCTGATCCGCACAGGTGGCATCGGCGATCTGAAGACGATCCGCATCGGTGTCGGCGCTTCGCCAAAGCCCTGCGATCTTCCCGATCAACAGACGCCTGGAAACCTGAACTGGGATCTCTGGCTAGGCCCGGCGCCGCAGCGAGGATATCACGAGAAACTCTGCCCGAAAGGTATCCACAACCATTTCCCTGCGTTCCGCAATTACGAGGAATACGCCGGCGGCATGCTGGCGGACATCGGCGCACACCATTTCGACATCGCGCAATGGGCCATGGGTATGGATGCCAGCGGCCCGGTCAGCGTCGAGCCTCCGGCGGTGGGAGAAACGGGTTTGAAATTTACCTATGCGAACGGCGTTGAGATGTTTCATGGCGGTCCGACCGGCTGCACCTTCGAAGGCACGAAAGGTACGATTCGCGTGGATCGGAATTTGCTCGAAAGCGACCCTGCGGAGATCATCACCGCTTCGATTGCAGACGGTAGCGCCTGGCCCAAGGATCACCTCCGCAATTGGCTCGACTGCATCAAAACCCGCAAAGAACCGATCTGTTCCGCAGAGACCGGCCATCGCACCGCCACCGTCTGCCACCTCGCCAACATCGGTTACAAGCTCCGGCGGAAACTTACATGGGATCCCGCCAAGGAAGAATTTCCCGGCGATGCCGAGGCCAACACCCTCACCACCCGCAAGCCACGCACGGGATGGGAACACACGTGAGGCGAGAGATTCACAAGATTGGTCAGCATCCAGTTAGACCGTTTGCCAAATATCCGAGCGTATTAAATCGTAACCGGGGATTCCAGCCCCAGTCCGTTGTTAGGGAATCTTACCCCAACCTTCCAAATCAAAGCACAGACTTTTTGCAGTCGGCGTAACTACTCGGCCGCGTCTAAAACCTTTCGCATTTCCTCTAAAAGTACGGGTTCAACAGCGCTTCCCGCGGCGGACGCAGCACCACTTCGCCTTTCGAACTCCTCGATGATTTTTGTTTCCACGCTAACGGTTATCCCCTGCGACTCGGCGATGGCCTCGTGCTCCTTTCTGTAGCGATCTAACTCCTCTTTCTGCAGCCGGGCGACATACTCGACCAGATTTCTCGCCTCTCTCACCTGCGCCGCTCTAAACTCACCTGATAGCTTTGCGAGACGCTGGTGGGCATCTTCCAGCTTCACCAAATCCGCAGAATCAATGGTGGATGACTCGACGATTCGTCTCCCCTGCCTAGTTTCCAAGGTTAGTTTTTTTCCCTCTCTTCCGATAATTCGCACACCCGTTAGGCTCTCGCCGTCCACCGTAACAGGGCTCACAAACGTCGCCATTAAATCCTTGAAATCCTTTGTCGTGGCGATGTCCGGCAAGCTCTTGCTAACTTTCGACAGGAAAGATTCCGAAAGCTCCTCGGCAGCGAGTGCGAACGCCCCTTCGTCATGCATAAAACGGATTTTGCCGTTCTGGAGCGCGGTCGCCCTGATGTTTCTCAGGGTGCGACCCTTGACGGTCATCTCGGCGGCGAAAATCGCTGAAGGCTTGCTGAGGGACTGTCCCGCGATTCCTGCCTCATGTTCCCTTTCCCTCAAATCCTCTTTCATCCTTACGATCCTGGGAGCGAGATAAGGCGCCGTTTTTACATGATCCCGGACCAAGGATTCCATCGCGGCCACGGCACCTACACTGGGACGTGTATCGTATCCGTAATGGGCCACAAGATGCCTCTCTAGCCCTGCTACTTTTTTGCCGTCGACCAATTTCAGTCCGAAACTCCCATCGGCCAAACGCAGCGATGTGTATTCGTAGGCGGGGGCATAGGATTTGTTCGTGCTACCGTCACTCACAACGACAAGACCTTGCGCCTGCACCAATGTAGCGCTCGCATCCATTGTGGCAGCTCGCAGCAAGGCAATTCCAAGCAGACCGATCCGGCAAAAAGAATGGCTTGGTTTTGTCATTGAATTTATGGTTCTGCTCTCATCCGAAAGATAACGGACACGCCTATGTTCCCGTCCAAACCGCTTAAATCCAACCCAGAAACGCAACTTTTTAGAAGTATGATTGACCAGTTAGAGGATGGCAAACGGAAATGGCGAAGGGATCGGCGAGGACATCCATGGTTTCCATGAGCGCTTCGGAATCCTCCCGAACAGCCTGCGGCTGGAATCCCCAGCTACCTAGAGCGAGCGCTCAGTGATTTCCTTTAGCAGATCGTCGATGAACTGCTGGACGGTTTTCGTGATGGGCTGCTCTTCACCGCGGATGCGGACGGAGACGGTGCCTTCTTCCACTTCCTTCGCACCGAGGATCGCCATGTTGGGGACGCGTTCCATGCGGGCGTTGCGGATTTTCGCGCCGACTTTTTCGGAAGTGCGATCCACGGAGACGCGGACACCGAGATCAGCGAGCTTGGCGGCGAGTTCCTCGGCGGCTTCGAGGGATTTCTCGGAAATGGGGAGGACGCGCACCTGTTCCGGGGCGAGCCAGGTCGGGAATTTCCCTTCGAAATGCTCGATAAGCAGGCCGGTGAACCTTTCCAAAGATCCGAAGGGTGCGCGGTGGATCATGACGGGAATGTGCGGCTTGTTGTCCTCGCCGACGTAAGAGAGCTTGAAGCGGACGGGCAGGTTGTAATCCACCTGCACGGTGCCGAGCTGCCAGTCGCGGCCGATCACGTCTTTCACGACGAAGTCGATCTTCGGCCCGTAGAACGCGGCCTCGCCGAGCTCCTCGGTGTAATCGACGCCGAGATGGATCACGGCCTCGCGGAGGGCGGCCTCGGCCTTGTCCCAGTTTTCGGATGAGCCAACGTATTTGTCGCTCTCCGGATCGCGGAGGGACAGGCGGACTCGGTAATCGTTCATGCCGAGGGTGGTGAGCACCTTTTTCACGAGGTCGAGGCAGCCTTTCACTTCCTGCGCCACCTGGTCGGGGGTGCAGAAAAGGTGGGCGTCGTCCTGGGTGAAACCGCGGACGCGGGTCATGCCGCCGAGTTCGCCGGATTGTTCCCAGCGATAGACGGTGCCGAACTCGGCAAGCCGCACCGGCAGGTCGCGGTAGGAGTGGTGGTCGCTCGCGAAAATCTTGATGTGGTGCGGGCAGTTCATCGGCTTGAGCAGGTAACCTTCGTAGGTTCCGTCCGAGAGGCCGTTGATGAGGGTGGCGCAGGTCGCGTCCTCGTCGGCGAGTTTCTCCAACACGTCGCGCTCGGCGATGGCGGGGTATTGGCTTTCCTGGTAGTAGGGGAAATGGCCGGAGGTGCGGTAGAGGTCGAGCTTGCCGATGTGCGGGGTGAAGACCTGCGAGTAGCCCTGCTTGTCGAGCTCGGCGGTGATGAATTCCTGGAGCGCGCGGCGGACGAGGGCGCCCTTCGGTTTCCAGAGGACAAGGCCTTGGCCGACCATTTCATCGATGTGGAAAAGCCCCAGCTCGCGGCCGAGGCGGCGGTGGTCGCGTTTTTTCGCCTCCTCAAGGCGGACGAGGTGGCTTTCCAGCTCCTCCTTGCTCTCGAAGGCCGTGCCGTAAAGCCGCTGGAGCTGGCCCTTCGATTCATCGCCCAAGTAGAAAGACGACGAGACCGACATGAGTTTCACGTTCTTGCACTTCGAGGTGTAGCCGACGTGCGGGCCGGCGCAGAGATCGATGAAATCGCCGTTCTGGAAACAGGAGATCTGCTCGCCTTCCGGGATCTTGTCGATGAGGTCGAGCTTGAAGAGAGAAGGGTTTCCCGGGCGCTCGGTCAGGCCGCCGAGGCGTCCGGACTCGGCCATCGCCTTCGCTTCCTCGCGGGAGATCGCCTTGTAGTCGAACTTCTGATTTTCCTTCGCGATTTTTTTCATCTCTGCCTCGATTTTTTCGAAGTCATCCGGCGTGATGCGGTGCTCCATGCGGAACTCGTAGTAGAAACCGCTCTCGATGGGCGGGCCGTAGGCGAACTGCGCGTCGGGCCAGATGCGGAGGATGGCGGTGGCCATTACGTGCGCGGCGGAGTGGCGCACGCGCTCGAGATCGGTCATCTGGGCTCGTTCGTCGAGGGTCTTGCGGTCGGACATGGGGCGGCTTTTGAAGCAGGGAACAGGGAGCAAGTCAATCTGGCAAAATGAAGGTCGCCGTCAGGGCGACCAAGCTAGGGAGAAGTCGTGGCATAATCGGGAATGAAGATTTTTGAACCGCCAAGGAAGAGAAGTTCGCCAAGGCTACGACGGACAGGTGGCACCGGATTTTCACGGATTTAAGGATAAACCGTACAGGTTTGAAAATGTTTCCATAACTCTTTCTTCATCCGTGCCCCTCCGTGACATCCGTGGTTAAATTTCCCTTTTCGGTTTTCGGGTTAACGGGAAAACGGGCTTGGCTTTTCCCTAGTTTGATCGCCCTGAGGTCGCCGTGCCTTTGTCCGAAAGCTGAAGCGGAAGGATTTTCCCGTCCGCCGATTTGAGGCCGGGGTTTTCCGGCACATCATCGGGCGCGGGAACGGTCACGACCGTGTTGGCGCGGTCGTACGGGCCGGCCACGATTTTCAAGGTCTTCGCGTGGGAGGTTGCGGCGAGAATAAGGAGGAGAAGGGTGGGTTTCATTTCGTGTGGCGGTCAGGTTTTGGCAGTTTACTGCCCATTGCGTGACAATCCAAATATGAAACCAAAGATTGACAGGATACACTTAAAAGTATCTACTTTCGGTGTGCAAGCGAAGCTTTTTAAAAACGGACAGAGCCAGGCGGTGCGGCTGCCGAAGCAATTTCGGTTTGAAGGGACGGCCGTTTCGATCCGGAAAATCGGCGATTCGGTGGTGCTCAGTCCCATCACGGATAGCTGGGATTCGTTTTTTGAGGCGGCGGCGGACTTTTCCCCTGATTTCATGATGCATCGTGAGCAGGGGGAGCAAAAGGAACGGGAAGGTCTCTGATATTTTCGGATGGAAGCATGAGGATCCTGCTCGATACGAATATCTGCATCTACGTGATGAAACACCGTCCGGCGAGTGTGGTCGAGCGGTTCGGACAATACAAGCCGGGAGAGATCGGGGTGACGGCGATCACGCTGGCGGAACTCCAGTTCGGTGTTTCCAAAAGCAGCCAGATCGAGCGCAACCGCAGCGCCCTTTTCCGCTTTCTCGCACCGCTTGAGATCGTGCCTTTCACAGGCGAAGCGGCGGAACACTACGGACGAATTAAAGCACAGCTGCGTTCGCTCGGCACGATGATCGGCGAACTCGACTGCCTGATCGCGGCGCAGGCTCTCGCACTGAGCCTCCCGCTGGCTACGAACAACACCTCGGAGTTTGAGCGCGTTCCGGAGCTGACACTGGAGAACTGGGCGGAGTGATCGCAAGATCGCTTGCGGCAGGCAACGTCAGGTATTTTCTACAAGATCCGGTCGATTTTCGCGGGTGCGTTCGATCGCTTTTTCCCCTCGCCATACCGCAATTTTCGCGTGATTTCCGGAAAGCAAAACCTCCGGGACTTTCATGCCCACGAAATCGATGGGTCGCGTGTAGCACGGCGCTTCTAACAGATTGGGATCGGAGAAGGATTCCTCGACAGCGGATTGCGAATCGCCGAGCGCGCCGGGCAGGAGGCGAATAACCGCATCGCAAAGTACGGCGGCGGCGAGGGCTCCGTTGGTCAGCACGTAATCACCGATGGAGATTTCCTCGTCGATGAGCGTCTCGACGATGCGGTGGTCGATGCCCTCGTAATGGCCGCAGACGATGAGGAGATGCGTTTCGGCGGAAAGCTCGCGGACGCGGGCCTGTTTCAGCGGTGCGCCCTGCGGTGTCATCAAAATCACGCGGGTGTCGTGCTTTTTCAGCGCCGTGATCGCGGCGTGTAAGGGCCCGGGCTGCAAGACCATCCCCGGCCCGCCGCCGCAGGGCGAGTCATCCACGCGGTGGTGCTTATCCTCCGACCAATCGCGCAGGTTGTGCCCGCGCACATCAACCAACCCCGCGCCCCGCGCACGCTGGATGATCGAGTCGCTGAGGGGTGCCAGCGCGATCTCGGGGAAAAGAGTGAGGATGTCGATGCGCACGGGTCTCAGATACTCATCGCCTGGAATCCACCGTCGACGATCATTTCCATGCCGGTGATGAAGGAGCCGGCCTTGGCGGAGGCGAGAAGGAGGGTGGCTCCGATGAGTTCCTCGGCGTTGCCGAAACGGGAGGCGGGGGTGTGGCGGAGGATGTCGAGCACGCGGGACTCGTCGAGCACCTTGCGGTTTTGCTCGGCGGGGAAAAAGCCGGGGACGAGAGTGTTCACGCGGATGTCCTTATCCGCCCACTCGCGGGCGAGGTTGCGGGTGAGGTTGTGCACGGCGGCCTTCGAGGCGGAGTAGGTGAATACGCGCGAAAGCGGGTTCAGTCCGGAGATGGAGCCGAGGTTGATGATGGACGCGGGACGCATGTCATCGACGAAATATTGCCCGAAAACCTGGCAGGCGCGGAAGATGGAAGCGAGGTTCGTGTCGATGATCCGTGAGTATTCCTCCTCCGTGATCTCCAGGAAAGGCGTGGGCGAGTTGGTGCCTGCGCCGTTGATGAGGATGTCCACGCCGCCGGATTTTTCCAAAACCTTCTCAAGCATGTCATGGAGGGACTGCCGCGAGGTGACATCGACAGGAACGAAGTAACCCTTCCCGCCGTAGCCTTCGATTTCCGCGAGCCGCTTCTCCGCTTTTTCCGGTATGCGCCCGCCGAGCACCACTTCGGCTCCCGCCCGCGCAAGGCCGACGGCCATCGTGCCGCAGAGTTCGCCCGTGCCGCCGATCACCACCGCCGTTTTCCCTGTGAGGTCGAAAAGTTCCTTGAGATATGTTGTCGCTGACATGTCACAAAGCTTTCCCACCGAGGCGGGTCTGCCAAGAGGAATCAGCCACAACGAAAGGTCGTAAAATTCAAAGGGCCTTGATCCCATCCATAATCCGCTCGGTGAGAGCCAGATAGCCTTCCTTGTGGGAGTAGGCCTTGAATTCCTCCGGCGTGAGCAGGATGGGGGGGCCGACTTTTACGGTGATGCGGGCGAAGGAGATTTTTCCGGAGCCACGCGGTAAAGCCTTGTCGGCGCCGAAGATGCGGACGGGCTGGATGGGCACGCCGGCCTTGGCGGCGATCATGCCGATGCCGGGAGCGGCCTCGTTGATGCTGCCGTCGAGGGTGCGCTGGCCTTCCGGGAAAACGAGGACGCGCCAGCCTTCCTTGAGTTTGCGGATCGCCGCTTTCATGGAGCTCGTGTCGGGCTTGTCCTGGTCGATGGGGATGGCGTTCCACTGCGGGTAGAGCCATTTTCCGAAGCCTTTGAAGAGGGTCTTGCGGGCGAAGTAAACCATCTCGGTCTGGTAGAGGTTCCCGATGAGTGGCGGGTCGAGAAAGCTTTGGTGGTTGGAGGCGATGAGCACCGGGCCGGCCTTGATCAGGTTTTCATTTCCGATGACGCGCAGGCCGAAGAGGGTGCGGTAGGCGGCGCCGAAGGACATCCAGCCGAGCCAGTAAATCCAGCGCATGGGAGTGGGCGGTTCCTCTGCGGGTAAGTGCTGTGGAAGGGGGAAACCTTGCTTGCCTAGGATACCGATGGCCGCGTCAACCACTCCGCTGATCGTGAGCGCGGAGGTGTCGAGTTTTGTGGCGCCGTCCGCGACCATCAGCGGAGCGGTCTTGCGCGAGCTGTCGGCGGCGTCGCGCTGGGAGACGGAATCGATCTCGCCCTCGACGGAGCGGCGTTCGTCGCGGACGGAGGGATCCGCATCGATGTAGATCTTGAAAGGGGTGTCGGGGAAAACGACAGAGCCGATATCGCGGCCTTCCATGACGACGTGGGTGCGCTTCAGGTAATCGCGCTGAAGGGCGACGAGCCTTTCGCGCACCTGCGGGATGGCCGAGACGGTGGAGACGTTCGCGTTGATCTCCGGCTCGCGGAGGAAAGGGGTGGGATCGGTGCCGTCGATGCGGATCGTGGAGATGCTACCTTCATGGCCGCAGTGGATGTCCATTCCATCGAGCAGGCGGATGACAGCGGCCGTGTCGGCGGGGTCGATTTCCTCACGGAGGATTTTCCATGTGACGGCGCGGTACATTGCGCCGGAGTTCACCATGACGAGGCCGAGGCGTTCGGCGAGGGCGCGGGCGAGCGTGCTTTTCCCGGAGGCCGCAGGGCCGTCGATGGCGATGGCGTGATAGGTCATGGGATCACGGTGGGCAGGATGAAATCCGCAGTGTCGCGGCTTTCGCGGAGAACGGCTGCTAGGTGGTGGGCGAAGCCGGGGTAGGAGGTATTGATGCAGTCGGTGTGGTGGATGACGGTCTCGCCCTCGGCGAAAAGCCCGGCGATGGCGAAGGCCATGGCGATGCGGTGATCGCCGTGCGAGTCGATCTCGGCGCCCTTGAGCGGCTGCCCGCCGTGGATCGTCATGCCGTCCTCGAACTCCTCCACATCGGCTCCCATTTTACGCAGGTTCTCGACGGTCGTGGTGATGCGGTCGGTTTCCTTCACGCGCAGTTCGCGGGCGTTGCGGATGTGGGTGTCGCCCTCGGCCAGCGCGGCGGCGACGGCGATGACGGGGATCTCATCGATGAGGTTGGGGATTTCCTCGGGTAGCAGGGTTGTACCTTTCAGCGGCGCGCCGTGGATCTCGACGTTGCCGATCGGTTCGCCCTCGGTGTTGTGGAGGATTTCCGTCATGTGAGCGCCCATGCGGGAGAGCACTTTGAGGATGGCGGTGCGGGTGGGGTTGAGGCCAACGTCCTTGATGAGCAGGCGGGAGCCGTCCATCGCGGCGGCGGCGACGAGCCAGAAGGCGGCGGAGGAGATATCGCCGGGGACGGTGAAATCGCAGGACTCCGGCATCTGTCCGCCGGGCATGGAGATGGTGTTGCCGTGGGTGCGGCAGGAAATCCGGAAGCCTGCGAACATGCGCTCGGTATGGTCGCGGGTGGCGGCGGGCTGGATCACGGTGGTGGTGCCTTCGGCAAAAAGCCCGGCCAGCAGCACCGCGCTTTTCACCTGGGCGGAGGCGACCGGCATTTCGTAGGTGATGGGGTTCAGCTTGCCGCCGTGGATGCGCAAAGGCGCGCAGCCCGGCTTCTCGCCGAGCGTCTCCAGGTTCGCGCCCATTTCCGCAAGCGGAATGGTGATGCGACCCATCGGGCGGGAGGAAAGCGAGGCGTCGCCGAACAGCTCGGAGGTGAAGGGTTGGCCGGCCAGCAGGCCCGCGAGGAGCCTCATGCCGGTGCCGGAGTTGCCGCAGTCGATGGGCGCTACCGGGGCGGTTAGTTTCATCGAGCGCCCGTGGATGCGGAGTTTTGTAGGGCCGTAGCCATCTATTTCCTCAAGGACATCGAAGCTTGCGCCGAGCGAGCGCATCGCCTTGAGGGTGTTCACGCAATCCTCGCTGGGCAGGAAATTGGAAATTTCGCAGACCCCGTTCGACAAGCCGCCGAGGATGGCCGCGCGGTGGGAGATGCTCTTGTCGCCCGGCACGCTGAATTCGGCATGGAGGGAGGAGATGGCTGTGACGCGGAGGGTGGACATGGGTGGGAAAATTCTATGGCAAGGTGTCGCGTAGCGCTTTTGCTTCGGTGAGCAGGTGGCGGAGTTCTTCTTGGTTCGCCCCATCGAGGGCAACAAGAAATTCATCGAGCTTGGCGATGGTTTCGCGGACGGAGCGGGCGACTTCACCCCGGTTCTCCAGCAGGATCTCGGCCCACATCTCGGGATTTCCCCCGGCCACGCGGGTGGTGTCGCGCAGACCGCCGCCGGAAAGGATTCCCGAAGCGGTGTTGGCGGAGAGTGCTCCAAAAGCCGTCGCGGCGGCGGTGACATGCGGCAGGTGGCTGATGCGGGCGACCAGCCGGTCATGCTCCGACGCGCCGAGCCATTTCGTGCGGCAACCGAGAAATTTCCAGAAATCCTCGAGCGCCACGCAAAGATCCGATGACGTGCTAGAGTCATTGGTGAGCAGGCAGGCGGCGTTTTGGAAAAGGTCGGAGCGGGCGGCGGCGAGGCCGTTGCGTTCGGAGCCGGCCATCGGGTGGCTGCCGATGAAAGGGTTGCCGCTATGTGCGAGAACGGGCGCGAGATCGCGGTGCGGTGCGACCTTCACGGAGCCCACATCGGTGACGAGGCAATCCTTCGGTAAACCCGCTGCCATCGCTGCGGAGAGCAGAGCGGGCATCGCCCCGACGGGCACGGCGAGGATGATGAGATTGGTTTCGGCAACGGCGTCCGCGAGCTCACCGGTGGCAAAATCCAAGCCGGAGAGTTGCGCGGATTGCACCGCTTCGGGTCTCCGAATCCACAGCCGGACATCGGCTTTTTCCCGCAACGCGAGCGCCGTGGAACCGCCGAGCAGGCCGCCGCCGAGGATGCCGATTTTCTGGAAAGGTTGGCTCATAAAAAAGACCGGATCCAAGGGCTTGGACCCGGTCGTGGGAAAGTTCGTGTTGGTGAGTTCGGCGAATTTTTACGGCACGCGGAAATACTTTTTCTCGGAGGCCGGGTAAGTCGGATCCTGCACAAGCGTGCCGCTAGGAATGTCGCGGACATCAACCAGCTTGTTGTTGTAGGGGCTGAACACGAAGCCTTCCTTGCCGGGAACGGGATTCGCGAAGTCGTAATCGGCGCGCTTCTCAACGGGCTTGTCGGGCGTTGTGGTGGTGGTGGTGGTGGTCTCAGGAGTTTCCTCGGGAACTTCGGTAGTCGTTTCGGTTTTTTCCTTCTCCTCATTCTCCTTCATCCGGTCGCGCTGATCTTGAATTTTTTGCTGATCTTCGCTAGTGACCGTTTCGTTCCGCACGGGAGGCTTCGTCCTGCGCGGTTTGTCGGGGACTTGATAGCATGACGCGAAAGCAAGGCAGCCGATGAGCGGCAGACTAAGGATAAACTTGGATTTCATGGCGGTGATTGGCGTTCGAGAGTTCTACGTTAGCGGAAACCGGGATGGCACCCGTGGGACCCCATTAAAGGTGGGCGGCGCGCTCCCGTCAAGCGGGGTCGTAATGCAGAATCAGGAAAAACGGATCCGTCCAGAAATGTCGGGTGGTGAGTGGGTTTTTTGTCTGATGGGCGCGCTCCGTCGGCTCGATTTCCAAGCGCCAATAGTGCGCACAAATCCTCCTTCCCCTGCGCGCCCGTTCCTGTTAGATGGTTTTCAAATGCGGAAAACAGGCGATTTCCCAACCCGATTCCAGCGCATCGCCGTCTGGAAATCAGCGCACGCGACCGAGTTCCGCGTGGCGGGGGCGATCCATGCTTCCTATCACGAGAAACGTTTCCTGACCGGACTCGCGTGGGATTTGCTCGCTGCTGCGGCCATGCTGTGCCCCTCCGGAAAGCCCGCCTCCATCCTCATGCTCGGCGTGGCGGGCGGCACGGCATTGCGCACCCTGCGCCACCTTTTGCAGGAGGCTTCCCTGACGGGCATCGACCTCGACGCGGAACTCATCGCGCTAGCGGAAAAGGAGATGCACCTCGGCGAAACGGGCGCGGAGATTGTCATCGCCGATGCCTATGAATGGATGAAACAGAACAAGCGCCGTTTCGACGTGATCATCGACGACCTCTACCTCGCCGGGGATGAGGATGTTTTCCGCGCCGACACCTGCGATGCAGATTGGCTCGGCCTACTGAAAAACTCCCTCGCGCCCGGCGGCCTCCTCGCGCTGAACCTCGTCACCGGCCCCGGCCACCGCGCGAAGCAATCCGCCACCCGGAAAAACCTCGCCGCCCGTTTCCCCTGCGTCCGCGCGCTCAGCACCGAGGACAGCCTCAACGAAATCCTCGTCGCAGGCGATGATGTCGCAACCGGCTCGCGGCTCGAATCGCACACCGTCTCTTTCGCCGACTGGCGCGACCGCATGTTCTGGAAACGCATCAAGGTGCAGAAATTGAAGTGAACTCTTCCTTGGAGTTTAAAGTTTAAAACTTAAAGTTTCCCCGAAGTGTCCGACCTGTTTTCCACGCCCGCCGCGAAATCCGAAAAGCCGGCGGTTTCCGAACCGCTCGCCGCCCGCATGAGGCCGCGCACGCTCGATGAGGTGCTGGGTCAGGATCACATCCTCGGCGAGGGCAAACTACTGCGCCGCGCCATCGATGCGGACCGCTTCGCCTCGCTCATTTTCTACGGCCCGCCGGGCACGGGAAAAACCTCGCTCGCCGGCGTGATCGCGAAAACCACCGGCTCGCGTTTCGAGACCTTAAACGGGGTCGAATCGAACGTCGCCGAAATCCGCGAGAAAATCGCGCTGGCGAAGATGAACCGCGATCTGCGCGGCGAGACGACGATCCTTTTCATCGACGAGATCCACCGCTTCAACAAGGCGCAGCAGGACACCCTGCTCCCGCACCTGGAGCGCGGCACGGTGCGCTTCATCGGCGCGACCACGCACAACCCGTATTTCTACGTCAACTCGCCGCTGGTCTCGCGCTCGCAGATTTTTCAGCTCGAAGCGGTCGATGAAACATCCATCCGAAAACTGTTAGAAAACGCGCTCGCCGATGACGAGCGCGGCCTCGGAAAACAGAATATCACCGCTGACCCTGAAGCCCTCGACCATCTCGCGAAACTCTCCGACGGCGACGTCCGCAAGGCGCTCACCGCGCTTGAGCTGGCATCCCTCCCTCAAAAATCCGAAATCCGAAATCAACAATCATCAATCCATATTTCTTTGGCAGTAGCCGAGGAATCGATCCAACGCAAAGCCGTCCACTACGGCGACGAGGGCCACTACGACACCATCTCCGCCTTCATCAAATCCATCCGCGGCTCCGATCCCGACGCCGCGCTCTACTGGCTCGCGAAAATGCTCCACGCCGGCGAGGACCCGCGTTTCATCTCCCGCCGCCTCGTCATCGCCGCCTCGGAAGACATCGGCCTCGCGGATTCCGGCGCGCTGCGCATCGCACTCGACGCCCACCACGCCCTCGAATTCATCGGCATGCCGGAAGGCCGCATCCCGCTCGCGCATGCCACCGTTTATCTGGCCACCTCGCCGAAATCGAACACCGCCTACGCCGCCCTCGGCGCCGCCATTTCCGATGTCGAAACCGGCCGCACCCTCGCCGTCCCCGAGCACCTCCGCACCCCCACCTCGAAAAGGCTCACCGGCAAACCCGAGGAGGCCATGCGCTACCTTTACTCCCACGATTACGAAGGCCACTACATCCCCCAAGCCTACCTCCCCGAAGGCCGCACCTACTACCACCCCGGCGAGCAGGGCATGGAAAGGCGGATTAAGGAACGGCTGGAGCATTGGCGCGCGCAGCGGGGAGAATCCTGATTGCGGCTTGACCAAAGAAGTCACCGAAGGCAGGTTGATCGCATGAAAGTCGCTAACAAGTCGCCGAAAAATCTCCGTCGGACACTGACCTTGAACGAGGCTTCCACCCAACTGATCGACAAGCTCCGCGGAGACAAACCCAAGTCCGTTTTCATCGGTGAGCTTTTGGATGCGGAGGCGCGGAAACGCGAGAGGGCGAAATTTTACGCCGCCGCCGTCGCCGCCTACACACCAGAAGTCGCCAGGGAAACGCTCGCCCTTAACGCTCAATTCCCCATTTCCGAGGCATGAGATTGCCACTCTACTGCTCCACCGCGAAAGGATCCAAGCCAAACCTCGTCGGACTGCAACATCCGGCTTTGTCCTCACTCCCCACCCAGCTTGTCTGCCCTTTGCGTTCGGATATTTCGCTCACGCCGCTTCGGGAAAAAATCCTGATTGCGGACAAGGAGCATGTGGTTGCCTGCGATCTGATCCGCCCCATCCACCGCAAGGCGCTGCGCCCCATGGGGCATCTGGATCCGGAAACGTCCGCGCGTATCCTCGCTACTTACCTGCTTATCCTTGATCAGGATGATTAGCGCGCGTGTTCACCGCCCTGCGCTTATTTTCTCCACAGCCAGCGCATCGCATCCGGGAAAATGGCTCCCATGTGTTTGCCGTTGTGGGCGCCGTGGCCCCAGACGTATCTGTGGTCGTAGCCCTTGAATTTCAGGGCCGATTCCATGGCCATGTTGCCGAGCGGCCAGTTGCCGTGCTCGTTGTCGAGGTCGTTGATGCCTTCCTGGAAAAAGCCGCGGATGGGTTTCTTTTCGGTCTTGCGGATGAGGCCGGGGTAGACGTCGCCGCCGCGGATGTTGGTGAAGGAGCCGATGGAGGAAACTACTTTTCGGAACGCGTCCGGCCTTTCCCATGCGACCGTCCACGCGCAGATCCCGCCGGAGCTGGTGCCGCAGATCGCGCGTAGATCCGGATCTTTGGTGAGGTTGTAATCCTTACCCACGAGCGGGAGGATTTCATCGATGAGAAAGGTCGCGTAATCCGCGGAGAGCGTGTCGTATTCGAAGCTGCGGTTGTTGTTTTTCCAGGGAGCCCCGGGCTTGGAATCCCCCTTGTGGCCCGGGTCGATAAAAATCCCGATGACCGGCGGCATGTCGCTGGCCGCGATCAGGTTGTCGAAAACCGTGGTGACGCGGAATTCGCCGTTGGGGTTCACGTAGGTGTGGCCGTCCTGGAAAACCATCACAGCGGTCTCCTTTTTCGCATCGTATTGGGCGGGGACGTAGAGATGGATGCGGCGTTTCGTGCCGGGAAACACCTTGGAATCGCTGAACACGAAATCCGTAACCTTGCCATTCGGGATTCCCAGTTTTTCCATGGAATCCGCCCCCAGGGAAGGCTCCGGCATTTCCGGGAGGGAGAGTTTCGGCGAAGTTTGCTGGCCGGATGCATGGGCCGCCAGCAGAAGGGAGAGGAGGATGGATTTTTTCAGCATAGGACGGCAACGTGCTGGGCTTGCGGGATCTTGCAGCCGGATTCGCCCTTTCCGAGCGGAAGCACCCGCTTGTGGACGGCGAAAAACCAGCCACCGTGTGGACATAAGCCATTGTGCCGCACAACCCCCGACAGATGATGAAACCGAACCCCCACCCCAGGCTCGCGTCGCACCGGATCTCCGCTTTGCTTCTCGGCGCGATCACTTGGTCCTTTTTTACCATGACGACGCTTGCCGACGAGAAACAGCCCGCCGCCTTCCGCACGGCACTGATCTATGATGACATTTTTCTCGAACACGACACCGGTCCCGGCTTCCCGGAAAGTCCGGATCGGCTGCGCATGATGACAAAGCATCTCAAGGCACACCCCGTTTCGAAGCGCCTGCTTTGGACGGGGCCGAGCGACAAGATCGATCCGATGCCGTGGGTCCTTGAGATGCACGAGGAGGATTACGTGAAGGAGCTGAAAAACGCCTGCAAGGCCGCCGAGGGTGTCACCCGCCTCGGGGCGGACAACCCCATTTCGCCGCGCACCTACGAGGTGGCGGTGAAAGCCGTGGCCGGAGCCCTGACGGCGGTGGATGCGGTGATGGCGGGGCGCGTGACCAACGCCTTCGCCGCCGTGCGCCCGCCGGGACATCACGCGATGCCGGACCGCGCCAAGGGCTTCTGCTTTTTCGGCAATGCCGCGATCGCCGCCCGCTACGCCCAGAAACACCACAAGCTGGAGCGCGTGATGATCGTTGATTGGGACGTGCACCATGGCGATGGCACGCAGGAAATGTTCCTCAAAGATCCCACGGTATTCGTTTTCAACACGCACCAATATCCTTTTTATCCCGGCCCGAGCGGCTCTCCGGACATCATCGGGGAAGGGGCGGGCAAGGGTCTCAACCTGAACGTGCCGCTCTCTCCCGGCGGCGGCGATGAGGCGGTGCTCAAGGTTTTCAGGACGACGCTCACCGAGGCTTTCCGGAAATTCAAACCGCAGCTGCTGATCATTTCCGCCGGCTTCGATGCCCACGAGGCCGATCCGCTCGGCGCGCTCGGTTGGTCGAGCGATGTCTATGGCGAGCTTACGGAAATCCTCCGCGCGCTCTGCCGCGAGCAAGGCCACGAACGCATCGTTTCCCTTCTGGAAGGCGGCTACAGCGAACGTGGCATCACGGAAGGAGTGCGCCGCCACATCGAGGCGCTTGAGGCTCCGGCTGAGAAACCGTGATACAGTATTTGATCGGATTTCCAGCTAGTTTGTGATGGTCACCGTGTTTATGAAAATATTGTAATTCTGGATACCATCCCTTTCTTACCTCCGGATGAACCGGAAGCCCGGCAGCGGGCGGACGAGGCGGCGGAGTTCGAGTTTGAAAAGGGCGGCGGTAACGGCGGATGAGGGCAGGCCGCTGTGCTGGATGAGGGTGTCGATGGCCATCTCGTCGCCGGCGGGCATGGCGGCGAGGACGGCGGCTTCTTCGGGCGGGAGTTCAGGTTCGTCGCGGGTTTCCGTGAGGGATAGTTCGTTGCTGCGGGCGAAGGGCAGATCGCCCATGTCGTCGATGATGTGGGAGGCGTCGGAGACGAGGGTGGCGCCGTCGCGGATGAGCTGGTTGCAGCCGGCGGAGGAGGGTTTGTCGATGGGACCGGGGACGGCGAAGATGGGCTTGCCGTATTCGGAGGCGAGGTTTGCGGTGATGAGTGAGCCGGACCAGGCGGGGCACTCGGTGACGAGCAGAGCTTGGCACCACGCGGCGACGATGCGGTTGCGCATGGGGAAGGTCTGCTTGTCGGGCTCCCGGTGCAGAGGAAACTCGGAAATCACCGCGCCGTTGCCATCGGCGATCTTTTGCGCGAGGGCCAGGTTTTCCGGCGGGTAGAGCCGCGCCAAACCGGAGCCGACGACCGCGATGGTGCGGCCTTTCGCAGCGAGCGCAGACTCGTGCGCGGCGGTATCGATGCCGCGGGCGAGTCCGGAGACGATGGTGAAACCGGCGTGGGCGAGCTGGTAGGTGAGCTTGCGGGTGGCGTTGACGCCGTAGGTCGTGGCGCGGCGCGAACCGACGACGCTGATGGCATGGCGGTCGCGGGCGGTGATTTCCCCCCAGACATACAGTAGGATGGGCGCGTCGTAGGCCTGGAGCAGGTGCTTCGGATAGGAGGGATCCTCGCGGGTGATGATGGCGATGCCCCGCTCCTCCGCCTCGGCGAGTTCCTTCGCGGGATCGACGTGATCCTGCCAAGAGGAGATGAGCTTCGCCGTCTCCGGGCCGATGCCTTCCACGCGCAGCAGACTCTTCGCCGGGGCGTTGAGAACGCTCTCGGCATCGCCAAAAGCCTCAAGCAGGCGGGTGATGCGGACGGGACCGAAGGATGGCAGGAGGTTGAGGGCGAGGATGGCTTCGCGGGGGGACATGGGTAAGGAATGGGGAAGGGATGGGGAAAGATAGGGAGGCGAGACACCTCCGAAACGGCCTGGGGCGGGACGCCCAAGCCACTTACTTATTTGATTTCCATGCCGCTCTTGGGCCAGAGCCAGCGGACTACCTTGCCGCCCTGGATGAGTGCCTTGGCCTGGATCGTTTTCACACCGAAAACCGTCTCCGCCTTGTAGGATGCGATGCCGGTTTGATAGCCTTGGCCGTCGATCGTTTCCGTTCCCTCGCCGGGCTGCCATTCGAGAACCTGATCGAAGGAAAATTCCTTAATCTCGCCCGCTTGGATGCTGGCTTTCATGATCGCGACGGGATCACCGGAGCCTGCAGCAGCGGCTTCTGGCGCGGGAGTTGGTTCGGGA
>CAMCXJ010000001.1 GCA_945883455.1 Prosthecobacter debontii | reverse complement strand
TAGGTTTTTTGTGTTGTGGCTGGGTTTTTTAGTGGGTTTTCAGAGGTGGCAATTCTGTAAAATGGCGGTGGTTTTTGTAGCGGTTTTGTAAAATTGGGTCATCCACCAATGAACGGGTGAAGAGCGGTGAAGCCGAGCAGGTTTTGGGATTTGCGCGGATCGGCTAGGGTCTGCTGGACGTCGGCTGGATGGGCGGGGTGGTGGACGATGGTTGGTTCTTTGCCTGCCTTCGCGGCGGCGTGGGCGACCATGTCCATCACGGAATGGTTTTGCCCCGTTCCCACGTTGAACGTCTCGAATCCGGCTCCCTGGAATCCGATGGCGAGTTCGATGGCGCGAACCACGTCGGATACGTGGGTGAGATCGCGGCGGTGGCTGCCGTCCCCCAGCACCGTGACGGGGCGGTCTTGCTCGATGGCTCGTTGAAATGATTCGAGCGCCAGATCGCGGCGTTGCCCCGGCCCCCAGACGGAGAAGAACCGCAGGGCGCACACCTGGATGCCGTGCTGACGGGCGTAGAGGCGGCACCATTGCTCGCCATGGAGCTTGGTGAGCGCGTAGGGGCTGCATGTTTTAGGGGTCGGGTGTCGCATCTAAACATTTTCCGATGAACCACGTGGGAAAATGCCGTGGCAGGCATTCTCTCCTCAGTGGCCTCTGCCCACTTCATCTTCTTCCGCCGGTGGCTAATTCTTTCTCTTTGGTTTCGCGCCGCCATCGGCTGAGAATTAGGGACGACCACGGCGGGATCGTCCCTACCTATCGAATCAGCCTAGCATCCTATGGATTGAAATTTGAATGCTCCTTTATCTAGCTGCGCTGGGTTATGGTTCGGTTTCTTGCGTCCTCCACGAGCGTTATCACCTGATCACGTGCTTGAATCCCATTGAAACTTCCGCCGCGGCGTGCAAGTTTCGCGCGTGATTCCGCCTACCGCAGCTCTTCCCGCCAAGCTTACGAAGCCCAAGCCCCGCCCATCTTGGACTCCCGAGAAATCCTCGGAGCTCTACGGCGTGGACACTTGGGGGCACGGATTTTTCGGAGTGAACGATGACGGCCACGTGACCGTGAAGCTCGCTGACAAGCACGGCGACGCGCATGTTTCCCTCCACGATGTGATCGATGGCCTGCGCGATCGCGGCACGCACCTGCCCGTGCTGCTGCGTTTCCGCGACCTGCTGCACTCCCGCATCACCGAGATCAACGAGGCTTTCAGCGAGGCGATCAAGGTCACGAAATACACCGGCCAATACCGCGGCGTGTATCCGATCAAGGTGAACCAGCAGCGCCAGGTCATCGAGGAGATCGCCGAGTTCGGGAAAAAATATCACTACGGTCTGGAGGCAGGATCGAAGCCCGAGCTGATCGCCGCGCTTGCGCACATGCACGACACCGAGGCCTACATCGTCTGCAACGGCTACAAGGACGAGGAGTTCATCGACCTCGCCCTGCATTCCCAGAAAATGGGGCTCAAGGTCATGCTTGTTTTGGAAATGCCCAGCGAGCTCGATCTCATCCTAGAGCGCTCCCGCCGCATCGGCGTGCTACCGAACCTCGGCATCCGCATCCGCCTTTCCACCAAAGGCTCCGGCCACTGGCAGGAATCCGCGGGCGATAAATCCGTGTTCGGCCTGAACGCCGCGCAGGTCATCAACGTGGTCGATTCCCTCAAGGCTAGCGGCCATCTGCCCTGCCTGAAAATGCTGCACTACCACCAAGGCAGCCAGATCCCGAACATCGCCGCGATCCGTGAGGGCGCGACGGAGGCCGTCCGCATGTATTGCGATCTCGTCAAGGAAGGCGCGCCGATGGGCGTGCTCGACATCGGCGGCGGCATGGCCGTGGACTACGACGGCTCGCACACGAACTTCGCCTCCTCCTGCAACTACTCCATCCAGGAATACTGCACGGACATCGTCGAGGTCATCGCCCAGCAGTGCGACAAGGTCGGAGTAAAACACCCGAACCTCATCTCCGAGTCCGGCCGCGCCGTGGTTTCCTACTACTCTGTCCTCGTTTTCAACATCCTCGACGTAACCTCCGCGCAGACCACCGACAAGGAGCCAGTGATGCCGGAAAAAGCCCCGCAGAACCTCACCAACCTATTTCACGTCAACAAGACCCTGAGCCGCAAGAACCTCCAGGAATCCCTCAACGACGCCGTCTATTACCGCGACCAGGTGCGCGCCATGTTCATTTACGGCGCCGCCACCCTCCGCGAGCGCGGCCTCGCCGAGGCATGGTATTGGCACATCCTCACCCGCATCTCGAACATGATCTCCGACATGGACGACGTGCCCGAGGATCTCGTCGAACTCTCCCTCGGCCTCGCCGATTTCTACTACGGAAACTTCTCGCTGTTCCAATCCCTCCCCGACTCCTGGGCCATCGACCAGCTTTTCCCCGTCATGCCCATCCACCGCCTTGACGAACGTCCCAAGCACCGCGCCGTCATCGCCGACATCACCTGCGATTGCGATGGCAAGATCGACCGCTTCATCGATAAGGAAGATGTTGCGAAAGTCCTCCATCTCCACGATTTCAAGCCGGACGAACCCTATTACCTCGGCGTCTTCCTCGTCGGCGCCTACCAGGAAACCCTCGGCGACCTCCACAACCTCCTCGGCGACACCAACGTCGTCGGCGTCCACCTTGAAAAGGGCAAGCCCGTCTACACCCACGAGGTGGAAGGCGACACCGTGGCCGACGTACTCACCTACGTGGAGTTC
Source organism: Prosthecobacter debontii (assembly GCA_945883455.1). Classification (GTDB taxonomy): domain Bacteria; phylum Verrucomicrobiota; class Verrucomicrobiia; order Verrucomicrobiales; family Akkermansiaceae; genus Luteolibacter. The sequence continues at coordinate 52,509 of CAMCXJ010000001.1, read as the reverse complement.
GACCCCAAGGAACTCGTCTCCAAGTTCCGGAACTTCGCGGAAAAAGCCGTCAACGACGGCCGCATCTCGCCCAAGGAGCGCAAGGAAATCATGGATCTCTACCGCGACGGTCTCGGCGGATACACGTATTTCGAAAGCTGAGTTCATGTTGCCCAGGCGTGCTTTTGCTATGTTTGGGGCTTTTACGAACGAGTCTTTGCGCTGCCGGATTTTCATCTGATCGTAGAGCGACTTGCAGGTTTTCCTTCCAGAGAATGTGATTGAATTGAAATCACCCGGACGCGATATTACCGCCATGAACGCGACACTCAGTCTCGACATTCCTGCCGAAGCGCTGGCAAGCGCGCGAATGACATTGGACGACGTCCGGCTTGAGCTGGCCATTTCGCTGTTCCGGCTGGATCGGCTTTCGCTGGGCAAGGCGGCGGAATTCGCTCTCATGCCGGTGGGCGTTTTTCAATTCCACCTCGCGAGCCGTAAAATGGGCCCCCATTACGATGTGGCTGATGCTCTCGAAGACGCTGCCGTTCTTGCCTCCTTGCCACGCTAACACATCATGATCGTCGTCGCTGACTCATCACCATTGATCGCGTTGTGCAGGATTGGCAGGCTGGATTTGTTGCACGACCTGTTTGGAAAACTCATCATCCCCGATGCCGTTTGGCAGGAGGTCGTGACAAGCCATCCCGGGAAAGCAGGTGTGACCGAAGTCTTGGCGGCAACCTGGATTGAACAGCAGACGGTCAAAGACAGGCCGCTGGTGCATCTGCTACGCCAAGACCTCGGCGCAGGTGAATCCGAAGCCATCGTGCTCGCACGCGAATGCTCTGCCGATGTGCTTTTGATGGATGAACGCCGGGGTCGTGAAGCCGCGAAGCGCCTCGGCCTTACCTGCACAGGCTTGGTGGGCATTCTTCTCGAAGCCCGCAGACGCGGCGTTGTCAGCGATCCGGCGGGCATCGCACAAGACCTTCGCGACATCGCAGGCTTCTGGATTTCCGATGAGTTAATGGCATTGCTTCAGTGATGAAGCGGGCTTTCCTCTCTCATTTCGCGCTGCCACGCCAGCGGGTCGGGAATCATGTCGCCCAGCCCTCCCAGCTCGCGCAGTCCTTCAAACGCAGCCACACGTTTAGCGAGCATTTCGGGCGTCGCGACCGGCATCTGCCGTTTGGTTCTGGCACTGCTGTCCTCCAATGCTGTAAAGGTCATCACCGCATGGGCGCGCCCCGGCCTGAGCCAAGCAGGCAGGGGTGAAAGCAGCTTCACGCTTCCATCGGCGGAGATTTCGATATCCGTCTCGACAATGTTCATGGTTAGAGTCTTGTTCATCCGTGGTTCGAATTCTTCTCGTCCCTAGTGTAGGAACCCGACATGGGACTCCATAACGCGGCGATTTTGAGGGTTGCGCGGCGGGTGGTGGAAGATAGCTTCAGATGCATCATGATTGTTTCACCAAAAATCCGCGGATTCATTTGCACCACAGCCCATCCGGAAGGGTGCGCGAAGCACGTCGCAGAGCAGATCGCGGTCGTGAAAGGGCGCGGACCGATCCACGGCGGGCCGAAGAAGGTTCTCGTGATCGGCTCCTCGACCGGCTACGGCCTGTCCTCACGGATCGCAGCCGCTTTCGGATGCAACGCGGCCACGGTGGGCGTGTTTTTCGAAAGGCCGGGCACGGAGGACAAGACGGCAACGGCCGGCTGGTATAACACGGTCGCCTTCGAGCGCGAGGCGAAGGCCGCAGGGCTTTATGCGCGGTCCTTCAACGGCGATGCCTTTTCGGACGAAGTGAAGGCCGAGGTGATCGCGGCCATAAAGGAAGACCTCGGCCAAGTGGATCTGGTGATCTACAGCCTCGCCTCCCCGCGCCGCACGGATCCAAAAACCGGCGAGGTTTACAAATCCTGCCTGAAACCCATCGGCGAAGTTTACACCAACAAGACCCTCAACACCGGCACCGGCGCGGTGGAGGAAGTCACCATCCCGCCCGCCGAGGGCGACGACATCGACCAGACGGTGAAGGTGATGGGCGGCGAGGACTGGGAACTGTGGATCGACGCCCTGCTGAAAGCCGGCGTGCTGGCCGAGGAGGTGAAGACCGTAGCGTATTCCTACATCGGCCCTGAGGTCACGTGGCCGATTTACAAGAACGGGACCATCGGCAAGGCGAAAGAAGATCTGGAAAGGGCGCAGAAAGCTCTCGACGGGAAACTGGCCGCCATTTCCGGCAAGGCGTGGGTTTCCGTGAACAAGGCGCTGGTCACGCAGGCCAGCTCCGCGATCCCGGTGGTGCCGCTCTACATTTCACTCCTCTACAAGGCGATGAAGGACGCGGGCAACCACGAGGACACGATCGAGCAGATGGATCGCATGCTGCGCGAAAGGCTTTGCAACGGCCTCGCGCAACCCGATGAGGCCGGGCGCATCCGTATCGACGATTGGGAAATGTCCCCTGAGATCCAAAGCATCGTCGGTAAACGCTGGGAAGAGGTCGCCACCGGGAATCTTTCCGAACTCGCCGATTATGAGGGATACCAGAAAGGTTTCCTGAAACTGTTCGGCTTCGGGCTGGATGGGGTCGATTACTCCGCCGAGAGCGATATCGCCGTCGGGGTTCCTTCGCTTTCCTGAAAGTTGGTATGGAATACGCATTGCGGAGCAAGGACTGAAGACTCCGTGGTCTCCGCTTTTCCAAAGACTCCCCCCATGTCCATAAAATCGTTTCTTCCCGCCCCATTCGCCCCTCGCTACGAGATCGATCCGAAGTTCTCGACGAGCGCGGCCTATTTCTCCTGCGAGTTCGCCATCGACCAGAGCTTCAAGATCTATTCGGGCGGCCTCGGTTTTCTGGCGGGTTCCCACATGCGCTCCGCCTCCGACCTCCGCCAGAACCTCACCGGCATCGGCATTCTCTGGACATACGGATACTACAACCAGGTGCGCGGCGAGGACGGCGAGCTCGCGGTGCAGTTCCGGAAAAATACCTATTCCTTCCTCCAGGACACGGGCATCCGTTTTACAGTACCCGTCCACGGCCACCCGGTTTGGGTGAAAGCCGTTTTCCTCCCCGGCGATATCTTCGGGACCGTGCCGATGTTTTTCCTGACCACCGACATCGAGGAAAACGACGCCCTCTCCCGTGCGATCACGCACCGCCTCTACGACAACGACCCGTTGCGCCGCATCGCCCAATACATCATCCTCGGCTCGGGTGGGGCGAAGCTGCTCGATGAACTCGGCGTCGATCCCGAGATCTGGCACCTCAACGAAGCGCATGGCCTCTCGGCGGCGTTCCATCTTTATAAGAAGCATGGCAGCGCGGAGGAGGTGAGGAAACGGCTGGTCTTCACCACCCACACCCCGGAGGAGGCGGGAAACGAGAAGACCGATTTCAGCCTGCTCCGGAACTTCACGTTTTTCAGCGATGTGCCGGAGGAGGAGGTGCGCGACATCACCGGCATCCAGGGCGAGGAGTTCAACCACTCCCTTGCGGCGCTGAGGCTTGCTAAAAGGGCGAACGGTGTCTCGAAGCTCCACGGCGAAGTTTCCCGCAGGATGTGGAGCCACGAGCCGGACATCTGCGAGATCACCCACATCACCAACGCCCAGAACAAGAAATACTGGGCGGATCACGGGTTGGAAAACGCACGCACGGAAAACGACATCAGCACACTCCGCCACCGCAAGCGCGAACTCAAGGAAAGGCTGTTCCGCGTCGTCGCCGACCAGACGGGCAAGCTGTTCGATCCCCACGTCCTCACCATCGTCTGGGCGCGGCGCTTCGCCGGTTACAAGCGCCCGAATCTCATTACCCGCGACATCCGCCTGTTCCGGGAAATGCTCAACGACAACAAGCATCCCGTGCAAATCATCTGGGCCGGGAAACCCTATCCCTTCGATTACTCCGCGATCGAAACCTTTGACTCCCTCATCCGCCTCACCAAGGATTACCCGAACGCCACCGTCCTCACCGGATATGAACTGGAGCTATCCCGTTTCCTGAAGAACGGCTCCGATGTGTGGCTGAACAACCCGGTCGTCACCCGCGAGGCCTCCGGCACCTCCGGCATGACCGCCGCGATGAACGGGTCGGTCAACCTCTCCACCTACGACGGCTGGATCTGCGAGTTCGCGAAAGATAGTGAGAACAGCTTCATCATCCCCACGCCCGATCCGATCCTCGATCCCGAAGAGCGCGACAGGCAGGACATGCTCGGATTTTACGCCAAGCTCCGCGGGGAAATCCTGCCCCTCTACTACGGCAAGCCCGACGACTGGGCGCGCATCGTCTTCAACTCCATGAATGACGTCGTCCCCTTCTTCGACTCCGACCGCATGGCGGCGGAGTATTATGAGAAGATGTATGTGTGAGGTTAGCTGGAACCTGCTTGCCTATCGACACCACAAGCGTCGGTGGATAAATCATTGTCATGCCCCGCAGCGCGACAACGGACTTCGAACCGCTGGATTTGTCAGTGGACGACCTGTTGCCCACAGACATCGAGCTGGTGATGGGATACCGGGGTGAGCTCGCGGCAGAGCATTGTGCGGCGGCGCTGGAGAGAGGGCTGGGCGCGTTTCCCCACCTGATCGGAAAGCTGGAGGGGATGCGCATCGTGCCATCGGTGGGCGTGTTCGCTTTGGAAACAGTGGAGTTACCGGGAGCGATGGGGATTCGCAATCTGGAGGAAATGGCGCTCGCCAGCCAGTCCGCCACATTCATCCCGGAAGGCCGCGCCGATACGCTTTTTGCGGCGCGTTGGACGCGTTTCCAGGAAACGGATCTCAGCGTGCTGGGCATCCGTGTTTCGCACGCGGCGGTGGATGGCACCGGACTGGCGCTTTTCATCAACGAGTGCACGGCGGCGAGGCGAGGCGTCGCAACTCCGGCGCTTTTCCACGAGCGGTGCCATGCTTTCGGCACGAAACTCGATGGCGAGGACAAAGCTCCGCACGGATACCGTGAGGCGGAGGGCGCGACACAAGAGGATTCTCTGGCGCGTTCCTCCCCCACCCTCTTTGCGATCCCTTTGGAAAACGTGCGCGGGCATTTCCAAGCCACAACACTGCTCGACTCACGGCTGAGACTGGCGGCATGGCTTTGCGCGGCGCTGGAATCGCATTTCCCGGAAGTCGCGCTGTGGTGCGATCCGCGAGGACTGAACGGCATCCCCGCGACCTACACCGGCAATGTCGGCTGTTATCTCCATTTCGCGAACCGCGCCGACGAACTCACCAAGCAACTCAAAGCCACGGCCACACGAGCGGGCTTTCAACGCATCGCAGACACCCACCGACGCATCAAGCTCGCCGAATCGCGCGGGCGACCTCTGGTCTGGAAGAGCCACGCGCTCCAGCTCAACCTTGTGCCCCATGCCGTGACCGGAACGGACTTCGGCACTGGCCTGCCGGGATACGCGATCCTGCTTTCGCGGAACTCCTCCGGCCTGCGCATCTCGCTCACACCGGACACCTCGCGCTTCCTCATTGAGACCTGCCTGCCGGATTGCTTGGGCGATGTGCTGTTGGAAAAATGCAACGAGGCGGGCCTTGAACCATCGCCTTGGTGCCGGGGAGCGAAATCATGACCGCCTTTCTCCTGCTGTTCTTCTTGGGTCGTGCGGCATCGCTGGGTCTCTACCGGATGTGCTGGACGAACGGGACTTCCGGAAAATTTCTCGCAAGCAGCGCCATCCTCACCCTGCTGAGCCGTCCGCTGCTGTGGATCGCGCATCTCGCTTTCGTTTTCCCAGTGGTGGGATTGTCGTGGGATAAATTTCCAGCACTACAAGTCATGTCCGCGATGCTCGCCGCTTTGCTCGCGCTGGGTGCCATCGGGCGCTTCGGCTGCGCCATGTTCATCATGGATCGGCTGGTCGTTTTCGCGCTGGTCGTGGGCGTTTATTTCTCACCGGCCTTCGTCTATCCGTGCCTCGTCGCGTGCGGTTGCCTGCAATACACCGTGGCCTCGTTCCTGCTCGGGCCGGGCTACTCGAACCTCCTCGGCTTCGAATTCGTCCGCGCCTCGCTCAGCCTCGTCGCCGCCGCGCTCGCGCTGTTCGGAGGGCTGTGCATCGCGGGAGAGGATTGGGAAAACTTCGGCGAAATCGCGCTCGCAGCGCTGCTAGGATTCCAAGCATCCACCTACGTGAACCACGCGTTGGCGAAATCCGCGCTCGGCTCTCGCTGGTGGTCGTGGATTTCGGAAAACCGTGTCGAGTGCCTCACAGCGAACGCTTGGTTGCGCGGCTGGAAGTTCGGCAGGAGCCGGGAGGTCGTGATGAAACAGGCGCACTGGATGGCAATGCATCGCGTCTCGATCTGCGGCGGCGCGTGGGTTTTGGAAATGGCGTGGCTGTTTTTTCTGGCCGATGCGCGGTTCGCCGCCTTGTTGCTTGGCGCGACGATCCTGTTTCATCTCGCGGTCTTCGCGCTCACCGGCCTTTGCTCCTACCAATATGTCGTGAACCACCTCGCCGTGCTCGGTTTCATCCTTTGCCACGACACTTCGGAAGTTTTTCAAATAGAGCTCGTAGCCGCCTGTGTGATCGCGATTCCGGCAGCGGCGTGCTGGATCGCATGGCTGCGGCGCGGGATCCTCGCGGAAGGGAACTCCGGCGCGAAAAGCAAGCTCGCCGACGCGGCGGATCACCTCATGGCATGGTGGGACACGCCGCTGATGCGGATGTATTCCTACACCGTGGAAACGGTTTCCGGAAAAACCTTCGCGTTCCCCGTGCCCAAGCTTTCCCCCCACGACACCGCGCTTACCGACATCCACACCCATCTCATGATCCTCGGCGCGCACCCCGGCCTCGACCCCGCGATCCCGCAAGACCGCGCCTTCGCACGCACCGGCGTCTGGGGGCTGACCATCCACCGCGAGGATCGCGATTTCCTATTCGGCCTGATGAATGATGCGGAAAAAATCGCACTCCCCGCACCACCTCCCGTGTGGGAGGAAATGCCAGCCGCCGCCGCTCCCTTTCATGATGTATTCCAAGGCATGAACCGCATGATCGCTGACCATCGTCTCCGCCCCATCCTCCGCTGGCCGCATTTCCCCGGCGAAGACCTCGCACCCGACATCTGCCCGCTCGTCGAACCCGCCCTGCCGCTTTTCCGCTTTGACGAACCCATCGCCGCCGTCACCGTTCGCCGCACGAAAACCTTCCTCCACCGCGACGAAATGATCCTCTTGGAAAACAGCGTTCTCGGCCGCATCCCGCTCAAGAAAATCCCCACATGACCACCGACCACCACCGCGGCATCCTCACACAATACTCCGCCGGGGTCGGCACCGCCTTCTACCGCACTGTCATGGGCGATGGCGCACCTGTCATCCACTACGGCATCTACGAAGATTCTAGTACATCGATGCGGCAGGCCACGGAAAACGCCACGCGCCGACTTCTGGAAATCGCGCTGCGAAAATCCGGAACATTTCCGCCAAAGCAAATCATCGACCTCGGTTCGGGTCCCGGAGGCTCGGCGCATTTTCTCGCGCAACAAACCGCCGCCACCGTCACCTGCGTCGATCTCTGCGCACACCACCACCGCGAGAACGAAACCCTCGCCACCGAACTCGGCATACACGATCAGATCCGGACATGGACGGGATCGTTCGAGAAACTCCCGGAAGATTGGAGCGGAAAATTCGATCTCGCATGGAGCCAAGAGGCGCTGTGCCACGCCACCGACAAGCCCGCCGCGCTCCGCGAAATCCGGCGCGTCCTCCGCCCCGGCGGCGTCTTGGTTTTCTCCGACATCCTGCTTTCCGAAACCGCACCGACCCACGAGGCCAAGGTCTTCAGCAACGTGAACACCATCACCAGGCTAAGCACCGCCCAAGATCATCTCCGCGATCTAACAGCAGCCGGTTTCACGAAAACCGAACACATCAACCGGACACCGCATCTCCACGAAAACTTCCGCCGCATGCGCTCACAGATCGAGTCGAACCATGACCAACTCTTGGCTCAGGGAGTCCCCGCCGCGCTATTGGAAAGCTTCGCCACCTCACTCGGCCAACGCCTCGCATGGCGGGAAGGATCCGTGCTGGAATGGGGGGCTTTTGTGGCTTGGTAGGGTGGGTTTTCGTGTGGAACCAAATTGAGCACACCGATCACCGCATCACCTTGGACAAGCTTATTTATTTTCTTGAGGTGGTTCCTCAAACCCCAAGGACAATCGTCCCAGCCAGGTTCCTGGCAGCTTTCTCAAAAGTAACCAAGCGCTGACCAGCGGTGACGGCGGAGCCATGGATCAAACGATCCGCAAAACCGGGTTTGGCTGACGCGAGATTGGGCAGCGCAAGAATCGAGCGGGCATGGCTCGATGGGATAATCCCGGGGGTGTTGATGAATCCAGCCAGCAATTCGAGGGCTTTTGCCTTGGGAACTCCATAGAAGGACTGCAAGGCGAAATAGGCTTCAGCCAGAGTCAAATCGCAGACAAAGGCGCTGGCTCCCGCCACGAGCTTTTCCTCCAGAAAGCCTGCGGCACGGGTGTATTGATTCGCTGGCTCCTGCACCAACAGGCGCATGACCACGGAAGTGTCCAGATGGTATGATTCCATCGTCAGACTCCCGAGGGTTTGAGTTTGGCTGCGGCTTCCTTGCTCCAGCCAAGAGAGATGGACTCTTTCATTTCATCGAGATCATGGCTCATGCCGGGCTTGACGTAAGGGCGGATGATCCCCCTCCAAGGGGCGCTATCGAAGCGTGTCGGCGCGTGGTCAGCAGGCACGTGATTTGTAATGGGCATATTCTCGTGATGGCTGCCCGAAAGCCAATTTTGGAAAAGCTCCACGGCCACCGAACGCAGCGGACGCCCTTCCATCGCGCTCCGAGTCTTTACCTGTCGGTAAAGATCATCGGGAATATCAAAAGTGGCTTTCATGCTTTACAGTTTACCAGCTTTTTAGATCCCATCAAGCTACTTGTGATTATTGCTCACTACCCAAACACCAAGCTAGTCCTAGAGGTCGTGTAGATTTTCATCTGCCCGTTTTCGTCGATGGGGTAGCTGAATGAGTGATCGATGCGGGCGTGGCCGCCGTATTTCGCGGCGTCGGAATCGAGCAGGAGCTGGTGGGTTTCCTTGCGGAAAGGATGCGCGGCGTATCCGAAGTGGGATTTTGTCGGCGAGAGGTTGATGACGAAAATCAGGTTCGCACGCTCGGCGATGAGGATCTGGTTTTCGTGATCCACGTGGAGGAGCTGGGCGGGCGGGGATTGGAGGAGTTTGCGCTCCTTGGCGAGGTTCACGAGATCGCGGTCCCACTCGGCGAGCCATTGGTATTTCAGGTTCGGATTATCTAACAGCGACCACTGGCGGCGGCAGTAATGATAGGACCAGCCGTTGCCCTCGCGGGGGAAATCGAGCCACTCGGGGTGGCCGAACTCATTGCCCATGAAGCTGAGCCAGCCCTCGCCGCCGAAAGCCAATGTCAGGAGGCGGATAACCTTGTGGAGGGCGATGCCGCGCTCGATGATCGGGTGCTTGTCCTCGGCGGCCATGTGCCAGTACATCTCTTTGTCCATGAGCCAGAAGGCGAGGGTCTTGTCGCCGACGAGTGCCTGATCGTGGCTTTCCGCGTAGGCGATGGTAGCCTCGCCGTGGCGGCGGTTGGTGAGCACGCCCCAGAGTTCATCGAGGTTCCAGTCCTCGTCGCGCTTGTGCTTGAGGAGCTTGATCCAATGATCCGGGATGCCCATGGCGAGGCGGTGGGTGAAACCAACGCCGCCCTCCGCGTTCGGGCGGCACAGGCCGGGCATGCCGGACATGTCCTCGGCGACAACGATCGCGCCGGGCTTGATTTCCGAAATGAGCTCGTTGGCAAGTTTCAGGTAAAGGATGGCGTCCTCGTCTGCATCGGGGCCGAAGTAATCGTCGTAGGAGCCGAAGGCGCGGTTGCCGTGGGAGTGGTAGAGCATCGAGGTGATGCCATCGAAGCGGAAGCCGTCGAAGCGGAATTCCTCGAGCCAGTAGCGGACGTTGGAGAGGAGGAATTGCTTCACCTCCGGGCGGCCGTAGTCGAAGCATTTCGAGTCCCACTGCGGATGGTCGCCTTTTCCGCCCGCGTGGAAGTATTGGTGACCGGAGCCATCGAAGTCGTTGAGCCCCTCCGCCATATTTTTCACGGCGTGGGAGTGAACGATGTCGAGTATCACGGCGATGCCCATGCCATGCGCGGTGTCCACGAGGTATTTCAGATCCTCCGGCGTGCCGAAACGCGAGCAGGCGGCGAAAAAGGAAGACACGTGGTAACCGAAGGAGCCGTAGTAGGGATGCTCCTGCACGGCCATGAGCTGGACGGTGTTGTAGCCAGCTTTCGCGACGCGCGGCAGGACTTCGTCGGCGAACTCACGGTAGGTATGCACGCACGGTTCCTCGCCCGCCATACCGGTGTGGCTCTCGTAGATGAAAGGGGCGGTGACCACCGAGGGGTCGAACATGTGTTTCCAAACGTAAGGTTCCGGCGGGCTCCAGATCTGGCCGGAGTAATCATGCGAAACGGGATCCTGCACGGCGCGGGTGATGGTGGCGGGGAGCCTGTCGCGACGTGAGCCATCGGCGCCATGGATTTGGAGTTTTACCTTCTGTCCATGAGCGAGGGTGCCGGGCGGGAGTTTCAGCTCCCACACGCCGCCGTCCTTTTTCGACAGCGCATGGGACTCGCGGTTCCAGCCGTTGAAATCGCCGATAAGTGCGACGGCCTGCGCCTCGGGCGCCCATTCGCGGACGGTCCACTCGTTAGCGGCGGCGTTGAAATGGATGCCGCTGTATTTGTGGCCGCGGGCGTAGGCGGCGAGCGAGCCGGACTTCGCGCGGATCGCGGCGAGCGCCTCCTCGAATTTCCGCGTGCGGCGGTTGATCGCCTCGGTCTGCGGGGCGAGCCAGGGATCGTTTTTCACGAGGATCGGGATCTCTTCTTCCATGCCTCGATGAAACACCGCCCGGCGCTTCATGGGAAACGAAAAGGGAGAAACCGGCGCAGATGATCCCGATCGAATTGGCTACGCGCCAGGCGGCCATGACATAGATGGCATGTGGCCGCCGGGAACGACATGTGTGAGGAAAATCAAGAAACCCTAAGGGACTATCGTACGGGTAGTCGGACATGAATCGCCTTGCCGCTTGCCCTCATGCTGGCAGGATTGGCTCATGCTGAGATTTCCAAATTTCAACCGGTTTGCAGTTTTCCTCCTTCTGCTCTGCGGTTTGTTGGGACTGTGGGTTTGCCTGGAGTTTTCCGGAACATCCGCCGGCAAACCGAACCCGGATGAGGTCACTTGGCAAACCCGCGCCACGCGCGACGGCGATGCGGCGGACATCCGGCTGGCGCAATCCGCTGGCACCGATCCGGTGATAGCCACGCCACCGTCATCCGAAAGCCCTGCACCGGCGGCCGCGGAGCCGATGGCAGACCTGCCACAACATCCGTCCGATCCGCTGATCGCAGGCTCACGACTTGTCCGCGAGAGGTGGACCGACCCGGATGCGGTGGGCAACCGTGAAAGGGTCGCGATCTATCGGACGGAAATTTTCAAATACCCATGGCTGCGGGTGGTGGAAACATGGTCCGGCAAAACCGGAACCATGGATTCGCGCCTGGTGATGGTGGCCGATCACCTGCTGGTGGAGCCGCGGCCCGGCGTCGATCCGGAGGAACTCGAAAAGCGGATCCGGGCGGAAGGTTTCAAGCCGCGTGATGCGGTGGGCGAAAACGGCATGCTGCTTTCCTTCGCCGCGCGCATCGACCAGACCGACGAACTCCCGCTGCGGATCGCAGCGCTGGAGGGGCTTGTTGAGTTTGCGGAGCCGGATTACCTCGTCTGGCCGAGCCTGGAGCCAAACGATCCGGATTACACCGGCAACAAGCTTTGGGGGCTTCTCAACCGCGGCGGCGTGAGCGGATACAAGGCCGGAGCCGACATCGACGCGCCGGCCGCATGGGACATCCGTACCGATGCGGGCGAGGTGGTGGTGTCGGTGACCGATACGGGGATCCGCTTCACCCACCGGGATCTCGCGCCGAACATGTGGCGGAACTCCGGGGAAACAGCCGGCGACGGCATCGACAACGACGGCAACGGGGTGGTCGATGATGTTTTCGGCTACAATGCCGTCGAGAACAACGGCAACCCGGACGACGACCAAGGCCACGGCACCCATTGCGCGGGCACCATCGGGGCGAGGGGCAACAACAATATCGGCATGACCGGCGTGGCCTGGAACGTGCAGCTGATGGCCGGCCGTTTCCTCGGGCCGAACGGCGGCACCACTTCCGACGGCATCAAGGTGATCGATTACTCGCGCTTGAACGGCGCGCACATCATCAGCGCGAGCTGGGGCGGCGGCGGATACAGCCAGGCCTTGCGGAACGCGATCGCCGCCTGTGCAAATGCCGACATTCCGTTTGTCGCGGCGGCCGGAAACTCCGGGACAAACAACGATTCGCGGCCACATTACCCGTCGAGCTACGATGTGCCCAACATCGTGGCGGTGGCCGCCAGCAATGCCAGCGATGTCCTGACAGGCTTCTCCTGCTATGGCCGCAACTCGGTGGACATCGCCGCACCCGGCTGGCAGATCTGGTCGAGCTACCGCGGCGGGGATGCGGACTACCGTTTCCTGCAAGGCACCTCGATGGCGGCTCCCCACGTAAGCGGCGCCCTCGCGCTCGCCCGCGCCCAGTTTCCCGGGGAAGGCGCGGACCGCCTGATCGGAAGGCTCTACAGCTCTGCGGACAGGCTGACCTCGCTCAACGGCAAGGTCTCCACCGGCGGGCGGCTCAACCTCCATGGCCTTCTCTCCGGCGTGGTCACGCAGCCATACAATGACATGTTCGACCAGCCGTTCACGCTTGCGGGAAATTTCGTGACATGGAGCGGCCACAACCGGGACGCCACCCGGGAGCCTGACGAGAACCGCTTCTCTTTGGCGGCGGAGAAACGCACGCTGTGGTTCGCATGGCAAGCTCCCTACGACGGCTTCGCCACCTTTACGGCAAGCTCGGCCTACTGGGGACAACGTGTCGTCGTTTACAGCGGCCAATCCCGAAACTCGCTCAGCGTGGTCTACGATTCCCCGCAGAACCCGGGGGTGAAGCAGACCGTCTGCCGCTTCCTGGCGAAGGCGGGACAACACTACCGTATCGTCACGGCGAGCAGCAGCCAGTTCGGAGAACCTTTCACCCTGCAACTTGAGCTCGTTTCCGGAAACGACCTCGTGAGCAGCCCCCTCGTTCTCACCGGCGAATCGTTCGAAACCGCCGGATCGAACCGGGGCGCGACCGCGCAGCCGTTTGAGATCGCCGCCCCGCATGCCGGCGTAGGCGCAGGACACAGCGTCTGGTACCGCTGGACGGCCCCGTTTTCCGGAAACATCAGCCTGAACACGGAGGGCAGCGAGACCGATACGGTGGTCGCCGTCTATACCGGGGATCCGCTCAATCCGGCGGGCTTCACCACCATCGGCGCCAACGACGACGTCAACGCGCTCCTGCGCTGGAGCCGGGTGGACTTCGACGCGGTCGAGGGCGTCACCTACCACATTGCGGTGGACACCGCCATGGGCGGCCTGCCCGGCGCGTTCGTCCTGCGCGGCACGCGCCCTGGGCCTCCGGTGATCACCAGCGAGCCGGCCGATCTGGAAATCCCGCTTGGCGGACGCGCCGTCTTCAGCGTGGGCGCCGCAGGCACGCCGCCGCTGCGCTACCAGTGGTTCAAGGAAGGCGAAGCCCTGCCCGGCGCATGGGAAAGCACCCTGGTGCTCGACCCGCTCACCCTCGGCTCGTTCGATGACTACCACGTCGAGGTTTCCAACAGCTTCGGCAGCGTGACCAGCCGCACCGCGAAGCTGACTGAAAAGCTCATCGCTCCCGCCATCGTCTGGAAATCCCCCGATCTCTCGGCGGTTACAGGCTCAAGTGTGGAACTGATCGCCGAAGCCAGCGGCTCGCTGCCGCTCACCTATCAATGGCGGCGCAGCGGCGTACTGATCGAAAACGCGAGCACGCCGAAGCTCTCGTTCTCCAACCTCACGAACGCCAGCGCTGGCACCTACGAGTGCCGGGTGACAAACCCGGCGGGCACCGCGACCGCCACCATCCGGGTGTCGTTGGTGACCTCCCCGTTCGACTCATGGCAATGGCGCCTGGATGAAATTCCCGGCCTCGCGGTCACGGACATGAAGGTGATCGACGGCAAGCTCCATGCGGTTGCCGGTGACAAGATTCTTGTTAGCACCGACGGTCTCGAGTGGAGCACCTGGAAGCTTCCCGGCGGATTCGAAGCGTTGTCCCTCAACAAACTGGGCACTACGTGGCTGTGTATCGGCATGGATTCTTCGGGCAACGGTCGCGCCGTGACTTCGACCAACGGCGTCACATGGTCGGTACCGCAGGCGCTCACCGGTCTTCCCAACGTAACGCCGCTACAGCACGTCACCCGCATCGAGGTCTTCAACGGCCGCTTCATCGGCCAGCGGGCCAGTCGCACTTCCAATTTCGGCGATATCTACACGTCCACGAATGGAATCGCATGGACCCCGGCGACCCTTAACGGAGCGACAGCGTTGGTGACCGCCAACGGGCCGTTCGTTATGGATTCCGGAATGATCCTGACGGGTGTGAACACCACCAACAATCCCCCGCGCGCCTTGCGCAGCGTGGACGGCACGGACTGGACACAGATCAATCTTCCACCTAACGGAACAACGGCCGTCAGCACGCGCGGAGCCACGCGCTGGAACGGGCAATTCGTCCTGTTCAGCGGCTTCGGCAGTTACGGCTGGGTTTCGGACGATGGGATCAACTGGACTTTGCAGACCGGCAGCACATGGGGCAGCGGCATCGATTACAACGGCAACTTCGTCTCGCTCGGCGGGGCGCAGTTCGACGGACTTACCGTCACATGGGGCGCGAGCCCGTGGACGGCCACCCAGACCTCCATCAAGCCCGCCACCGGGGATGTCATTTCCGCCTACGCCGTCTTCAATAACCGCGTGTTCTACGGGACGCAGCGCGGTTTCATCGGCAGCCTCACGGAACCGTCCGACCTCAAGCCCTTCGGCGGCTCGGTGGCGGTGCCGACCCAGATCGTGTTCCAGGACAACCGTTTCTTCGTCCTCAACAGCGGGAGTTCCGGCAACGGCACGCGCAGCCTCAGGCCCATGGTTTCAGGCGACGGCAGCAATTGGCGGAAGATGCGGCCGTGGGTGTGGGACAACAGGACGAACCCCGTGTCCGCCTACTTGCTCAGAGGCTTCGGCGGCGGACAGTTCTGGGGCGAGCGCTCTTCCGGCGCGGCAGGCCCGGCCAGGGGTTTCCTGCCGCATGTGATGCCGGAGGCTTCCGTCGCCAACGGGCTGGCACCGACGCTGACCTCGCTGGACGCCGATGGACAGAATATGCTGGCCATCGCCGCCAACAAACTCCATCGCAGCACCAATGGAGGTCAGTCATGGGCCGAGGTAACAGGTGTCCCGGTCATAGCAAATTCCGCCAATCCCCTCGCATCCGTTAGCCGGTTCGGCACGCGTTGGCTGCTCACGAACGCCGCACCGGCATTTGCGGGTCAAACCGGTTTCGTTCATTATTCCGACAACGGCACCACCTGGACCAAGGCCGCCGGCAATGCGAAGCCGGGTTTCATCACGAAGTTCAACAACGACCTCTACGGCCTCGAAAACCTCTCCAGCGGAAACGTCACGGGCTGGAAATCAACCAACAACGGAGCCACCTGGACGGCGGTTCCGCTGCACGCGACCAACAACCTCGCCAACCGGGAGGTTCTCCAGCTCAGCGTGTTCAACAACTCATTGGTGGCCTTGGTCAGGAACAGCAGCAACGTCCGCTCGGTCTGGTTCTCCAATGACGGGATTTCCTGGTTCCCCGGCAACACGCCGCCGGGAATCCAAGGTTTCGCCACCGGACTCGGCCAGTTCGTCGCTTACACCAGCACCGGGGCGATCGTGCAGGCGGGAGCGCCCCCTTCCGGTGGATCCGCGCCGGTGGTTCGGGCCGATTATCCCGTGCACGACAGTTCGGTGATCGCCGGGTCTTTCGTGGATGTCATAGGCAAGGCCTTTGATCCGGAAGGCGCCGCGATCACCCTGGAATGCCACGTGGACGGCCAATTGATCGGCACTTCCGGAGCGGGCGATTTCCGCTTCCGTTTCCGCGCACAGAATCCGACGGGCCACACGGTCATGTTGCGCGCCACCGATCCCACCGGGCTGGTCGGCAGCGACGAACTGAGGATTTCCGCCGTGCCCCCGCAGACGGAAAACCTGATCAATCCGGCGGAAGGCCGCGATTACCTGCCGCGCGTCGCCATGGTCGAGTTCAGCGGCGCATTTTACGCGGCGGGGGAAGCGGGCATCCTGCGTTCGACGGACGGCTTGAATTGGAAACCGGTGTTGCTGCCCGCCCTTTCCTCCAAACTCAAAGGCCTGGCTGCAGGCAACGGCAGCCTGGTCGCCCAGACCGAATGGGGCATCCTCTACAGCACACGTGACGGAGTGAACTGGTCGCAGGTGGGGCCGGAGATCTATGCCGGATACTGGATCAACCAACCCGTCATTTTCAGCGGCGGACGTTTCCTCATCATCCAACAGATAGCAGGACAGCAGGCGATCAATTACCAAACGTCGTTCAACGGCATCGACTGGACGAGCGCAGTTATTTACACATCCGGAAGGCAGGCAACCATTGGGGATAATGGCATCATTGTCTCGGTTCATGAAAATGCATGGACCGGCGACAAAGCGGTATGGTCGGCGGATGGCGGCAACAATTGGACGGCCATTCCCGGCATCGAGCGCGCCGGGAGCCAAAACCACAGCTTCGCCATGGCTTACGGCGGCGGCGTGTTCCTGATCGCGGCCAGCGATGGGCGTGTCTGGCGTTCTGCCGATGGCAAATCATGGGCCGCCGCCGAAAACCTGCCCACCGCGACCGCACCGGGCGTGACGGTGCGTTATGCGAACGGTCGCTTCTTCGTAGGCTCAACCGCCGATCTCCTCTACTCTTCCAGCGCCGCCATCGGCAGCGCATGGCAGGCGCTCGCTCCAGCGGTAAAATCGGATTCCGTGATCCATGCGCTGGGACGTTTCATCGCGCGCGGCCAAAGCGGCATGGCATGGAGCGAGGACGGAATCACATGGAGGGACGCCACCGGCGGCCCCACAATGGCGATAGGCACCCGGTTTGCGGCCAATGGCGAGCGGGCGCTGGTGATCGATTCCAACGGCGCGGCATGGTCGTCGGCCGACGGGCTGGTCTGGCGCCAGGATTTCGCGGGCATATCCGGCTCCGCCATCACCGCGCAGCAGGTGGGCCAGCAGATGGCGTCGCTCGGCTCCAACATCATCCTGGTAGGAACCAACGGCATGCTTCTCACCAGCGCGGACAATGGCGGCACCTGGCTGCCCGCCACGAGCGATGGCCAGGCCATCCCGGCGAACTGGAATTTCAACCGGGTGCAGGTTTCAAACGGGGTCGCGCTGGCCACCGCCGTGATCGGAAACACGGCGGAAAGGCTCATGCTGCGCAGCGTGAACGGCACGGAATGGCAACGGGCTTCCGCCCTCGACACGCTCCGCATCGCGGATGTCGCAAGCGACGGCGCGGGCAAATGGCTCGCGGTCGGCACCGGAGCCGCGATCCGGAGTTCCACGGATGGCGGCCTCACCTGGCAAGAGGTGACCGGGCCGAGCATGTTCTCGGCTCGCGCCGTGGTGTGGTTCAACAACCAGTGGCTGCTCTTCGGAGCGACAAGCAGCAGCAGCAGCGCGCCCTCCCGATGCTGGACTTCGCCGGATGGAACCACATGGACGGATCGCGGCGCGAACGGGCTGCAATATCCCGGAAACGATTTTTTCCGCACCGAAGGCCACGGCCGCTTGGTCGTTTGGAACCGCACGGACAAACCCGTCATCACCAGCGACGGTATCACATGGCAGCCATTCACCGGCTATCAGACTTGGGTGGGCAACTCGCTTTATTGGGTTACCCCGCGCTCTACCGGTTTCCTGCTGGCCACGCCGTTCATTTCCGCGCAGGCGCCGGTGCAGATGTTCAGCGGCGCACCCGATGGTCAGACGTGGTCTGAAATTTCCAAACTGCAGACCGACACCATCTGGGCCACCATGTTCAACGACCGCCTGTTCCTCTTCGCACCCGGCCGGGTGGTGGAATGGACGGGAACGGATCTTGAGCTTGAACTCGCGCCGCCGGTGGCGGCAACCCTCGGCGTCGGCGATGTCGTGCAGTCCCCGGCCATGATCCGCAACCTCGGCGGCGGTGAGGTGGGCGGCTTGATGGACATCGACGGCTGGCTCTCGTCGGACGGCTTTTTCGGCGATGGCAACGATGTCTATCTGGGCCGCATCCAGGTCGATGTGCCGCCCACGGCATCCGGTGGGCAAAGAGCCGTGAACCTGAGCTTCGAACTCCCCGGAAACGTCCGCCCCGGCGATTCCCGGCTGATCGTCCTGCTGGATCCGGAAGACAGGTTCCAGGACAAGAACCGCGCCAACAACATGTCCATTTCGTCCGGAGCGGCGGCCATCATCCCCCAGCACAGGCTGGAGCTTCTGGCCATCGGAAACGGCTCCGTGAGCGCGGATCAGAACGCGGAGTATTACCCGCACGGCGCGCGTGTCGCGATGGTGGCCAACGCCGGCAAGGGCGCGCGCTTCACCGGTTGGGGCGGGGATGCGGTCGGCTCGCTGGGCGCGACGCTGGTCGTCATGGATTCGGACAAGACCGTGGCGGCCAACTTCATCGCCACCGCCGCGCTGACGGTTTTCACCCGCGGCGGCGGCAGCGTGCTGCAGCCTTCGGACGACGGAATCTACACCGCCGGCACCATGGCCGAGCTGACAGCGGCGCCCCTGCCCGGTTGGACTTTCAGCGGTTGGAGCGGCGCCCTGACAGGGAATGAGCCGGCGAAATCGCTTGAGATGAACACCAGCAAGGTGGTCACCGCGCGGTTCTCGATGGGCTTCGACGCATGGCGGAACCATGTTTTCAGCGAAACGGATCGGGCCGACGCCACCATCTCCGGCCCGCAGGCCGATGCCGACGGCGACGGCGTCGAAAACTGGCGCGAGTGGTTGCGCGGCAGCCATCCAAAGAACCGCGCCGAACACGGCCAAGGGGCGATGCGGCTCGAAGGAAACCGCATAACCATGATCTATACCCGCTTGGAAAATATGCCCGCGGGACACAGCGTTCGCAGCAGCGCGTCATTTGACCTGAACGACTGGTTGGTTCCCGTGGACGAGCGCGTGGTGGCTTCCAGCGATGGCGTGGAAACCATCGAGGCCAGCGTCGATACTACCGGCAGACACAGTGCCTTCTTGCGGATCGGGGATACGCAACCGAATGAATGATGTCCCAATTTGAAACTTGGTCACCCGCTTGGGGACGCTAGACTCATGGCATGGGTGTATTTGAACGGGTGCCGATGCGCTGGATCATGGGCGTCGCAATACTCCTCACCCACTCATCCTGTTCTCTGTTGTCTCCCTGCGGGGGATGCATCCCTTACCCCGAGCACAAATCGCTCCACGGTGCCGCCTCTCGGGGAGACATCGCGATGATGGAGGATTTGCTCAAAAAAGGCGGCGATGTGAACGAGGACGGCAGGATGGGCGACCGCCCGCTCCACCAAGCGGCGAATGCCGGGCATCTGAAGGCCGCCGAATTTCTCGTCGCCCATGGCGCGGATGTGCGAATCAAGAATGAGATCGGCGAATCCCCGCTTCACGAAGCGGCCGAGAATGGCCATGTGGAAATGATCCTATATCTCGTCGGGAAAGGCGTGGACATCAATGTGGTGTCGGATTTGAAAACGACGCCGCTGCATGGCGCGGCGGAACATGGCCACGCGGAGGCGGTCGAATGGCTGCTGAAGCACGGCGCAAACCGCAACGCGCTCAATTCAGACGGGGAATTACCCGTTGATCTGGCGGTCAGCGAGCGACGCACCGACGCGGTCAAAATTTTGCTAGGCAACGGCACCCTCCTGCGAGGCCGAAAATCCTACGCAAACCAACTCCTATTCGATGCCTGCGAGGCGGGCAGCGCGGGTGTCATCGCTTTCCTGCTGGATCATGGAGCTGATATGAACACCCGCACGCCGCTCCAACTAGCCTGCTTCAGCGGACACACCGATGCGGTGCGCGTCCTAATCGAACGCGGGGCGAATGCAAGCGCACGCGATAAGGAGGGAACAACCCCGCTCATGGAACTCGGCTACCGGGGCGGTGCTGACGCTGCGGCCTTGTTGCTGGAACATGGTGCCGATCCCAACGCTGCCGACAAATACGGGCGCACCGCATTGCATGAGGCCGCTATCCATGGAAACCATGACCTTGCCCGCTTCCTGCTCGACCACGGCGTAAAGGCCGGTGTGACAGGCAGCGCCGGCGTCACCCCCCTGCACCTTGCCTGCGACAAAGGCCGTTATGAGTTCTCGATGCTTCTCGTCGAGCGGGGCGCCGATGTGAACGCCCGGACCGGCTCGGGGTACACTCCGTTGATGGAGGCGACGTCGTATCATAATTATCCTGAGCTTGTGGATTTCCTGCTGAAAAAAGGCGCGGACGTCAACGCGCGGAGCAATCGGGGCGACACGGCGCTTTACGGCGCAAGCTCCCCGGGCAATGTGGACATCATGAAGAAACTGCTGCGCAAGGGCGCGGATGTGCATGCCCGCGGCTACGGCGGCAATACGCCCCTCCACGACGCCGCCTGGATGGGCAATCTGGAAATTGCGAAGTTACTTGTCCGCCACGGAGCCGATGTGGACGCGCGGAACAGCGAGGGCCGAGCAACCTGGGAGGAGGCCTACCGCTTCAACCGCGATGAGGATCAGGTGAAAGTCCACGATTACCTGAAATCGAAATCGCGGGTTTCAGGCAGGTGAGCGCCCCCGAAAACTTAAGGCTTGGATCGACTCGCATGTTCCTTAGCGTTTTGGCATGTACGCGCTGGTATTCGATCTGATCATCATTGGGCTGTATTTCGCGATCATCATCGGGATCGGCGTGTACTTCGGCCGCAGGAAACAGGATACGTCGGATTTCGCCCTTGGCGGCCGGACGATCCCTTGGTGGGCGGTGCTTGCTTCGATTCTGGCGGCGGAAATCAGTGCCGGGACTTTTTTCGGAGCTCCGGGGGAAGGCTTCGAGCAGCGGAATTTCCTCTACGCACAGCTGATGGTCGGCTACCTGCTGGCGCGCCTCGTGGTCAGCTGGGTGTTCGTGCCGGCCTTCTACAAGCACAACGTGGTGAGCATCTACGAGTTCCTTGAAATCCGCTTCGGCCCGCGCACCCGCCGGTTCGCGAGCGTGGTTTTCCTCATCACCCGTTCGCTGGCCAGCGGCGCGCGGCTGTGGGTGCCTACGCTGCTGCTCATCGTCATCTGGAACCAGATGAATCCCGGCGAACCGCTGGACCGGTGGCAGCAGTTCTGGCTGACCGGCGGTGCGCTGCTGCTCATCACCCTGCTCACCGCCGTCTACACGGCGATCGGCGGCATCAAGGCGGTGATCTGGACGGACGTGCTTCAAATTGCGGTGCTCTTCGGAGCGCTCGGTTTCTCCGTTTGGTATCTGCTGAGCCACATTCCCGGCGGCTGGGAAGGCGCGAAGGCTTATCTCGACCGGCCGAACGACCTGCTGCTCTGGAAATGGCGCGGCGACGTGCCGCCCACCGCCGATTTCGTGGCGAAATACGGCGGCTTCTGGGGTGAGGTGAAAAGCGTTCTGGAAAGTTCCTACAACATTTGGGCGGCGTTCCTTGGATCGCTCTTTGTGACGCTCGCCACGCACGGCACGGACCAGGACATGGTGCAGCGCATGCTCACCGCCAAGAACACCCGCCAGAGCGCGGTGGCGACGATCCTTTCCGGCATCGCCGACATCCCGGTGACCTACGCGGTGCTAATGATTGGCATCCTTCTGTCCGTTTACTACGGCCACATCGTCAGCGACCCCAACCTGCCGATGATCAACGGCAAGCCGGACGCCACCACGATCTTCCCCTACTTCGTAGTGGACGTGATGCCCGGAGGTCTGCGCGGACTCGTCATAGCCGGGGTGTTAGCCACCACAATGGGTTCGCTCGGCACGGCGATGAACTCGCTGGCGACAAGCTATTCGCGCGATTTCCACTACCGTTGGTTCAAAACCCCCGAAGACGAACACGCGCGGGTGCGCATCATCCGGCTCAGCACAGTCGCCTTCGCGCTCATCCTGATCCTTGTCGGCCTCGCCACCGCATTCGTGAAGGCACACAACCCGGGGCTCACCATCATCCCCATCATTCTCGGCAGCTTCGGCTACACCTACGGCTCGCTGCTGGGCATTTTCATCGTCGCGCTGTTCACGAAAAACCGCGGCAGCGAGCGCGGGAACATCATCGCGATGATCGTCGGCATCCTCGTGGTAGCCTTCCTCAGCAACCTGCCCAACGATGTCTGGAAAATGCTCACCGGCGAAGAACTCTACAAAAATTTCGAATGGATGCCGGTCATCAAGTTCACGTGGCGCATCATGGCGGGCACACTGGCGACCGTGGCCGTGGCGCTTTGTTTTAAGAGCAAACCTCGGATGGCCGCTTAAGAGACTCGGGTCTAATGTTTACGGGCGCTGAGATTGCTTTCCCTTGGTTTATACGTTCAAAGGTGCGGTGACTTTCCTCGGGGCATGTCTGCCTTTCGGTGGGAAACTGACCACTACGGCGAAGTGACGGGAACGCCACATTCCTACCCGCTTATGTTCAAAGGCTTATGCGGTTAATGCCTGATAGACGGTGGAACTGTTTCGGAAAAGCGAATCAAAATCTGGGTCAAGTTTTAAAAAAAAGATTCCGTGGAACGCTTGTGGAATGCGGCGGAAAAGTCACAACTGTTAGACGCGCTCTAAAAAGTATTCCGGCGTGTGAAATCAGCGTCCATCTTCACGAACCGTTCCGCGTGATGCGCCCATGGGGGGAGCCGAAACGGATTTTTTTTAAAAGCCATGAAACAACCATCGATGGAATTCGGGGAGAGCGTCCCCGTCGCAGAAGAGCCGCAAGACCCAGCGCACGGCTCGATCCATGATGAGGGTGATTGGGGGAAAATCGCGGAGACCCTGCGCAAGTCCATCGGTAGTGATGCGTTCCAAAGATGGTTCGGAGCCGCTACCTGGGGCGGAGCCTCCAATGGCCAGGGAGCAGTGATCGTTCCCGGCGAAATCCACCAGGTCTGGATCGAGACGAACTACCTGCCCGAGCTTCTCTACGCAGCCAGCCAGGCCACCGAGGGGCTGCACAAGATCAACATCTTGGTCGCCGAAAACTCCGGGACGGGCGAAGCATCTATCGACGATTTTTCCGCCGCTGCACCGCAAGTCCGCAAGGAGATGCCGGGCGAGATGCTCGACAAGCGCGCCGCCGCGGCTGGACTCAATCCCGGTTACACGTTCGAAAATTTCGTAGTTGGTGGCAACAGCCAGTTCGCCCACGCTGCGTGCGAGGCGGTGGCGACGAAACGCAGCGTCGGCTATAATCCGCTTTTCATCCACGGCGGTTCCGGCCTCGGGAAAACCCACCTCATGCACGCCATCGGCCGCGAGATTTTGCGCCGCCGTCCCGACTGCCGCGTGATCTACCTCACCTGCGAGAAATTCACCAACGAGTTTATCGAGGCAATCCGCAAGGGTGATATCGAGAAATTCCGCCGCCGCTACCGCAGCTCCGATGTGCTGCTCATAGACGACGTCCAGTTCCTCGCTGGCAAGGAGCGCTCGCAGGAGGAGTTTTTCCACACCTTCAACACCCTCCTCGACGGCCGCAACCAGGTCGTCCTCACCAGCGACCGCCCCGCTTGCGAGATCAAGAGCATTGAGCCGCGCCTCATCTCCCGCTTTGAGTGCGGGCTCGCCGTCGAGCTGCAGCCGCCGCAGATCGAGACCCGCATCGCCATCCTCCGGAAAAAAACGGCGGAGTGGAAAGTCTCCGTCGACGAATCTGTGTTATTATTTCTCGCTGAAAAAATCCGCTCGAATGTTCGCCGTCTCGAGGGCGCGCTTGTCCGCGTGGCCACCTTCGCCTCGCTCGCCGGTGAGAGCGTGTCCGTGCAAAAGGTCGAGCACCTGCTGCGGGATTTCATCCAGGAAGAGGCCAGCCGCCAGGTGACCATCGATGGCATCCAGCGCGCCGTGGCGGAAACCTTTGACTTGCGCCTCGCCGACATGATCTCGCGCCGCCGCCCGGCCAGCATCGCCTTTCCCCGCCAGATCGCCATGTATCTGAGCCGCAGCCTCACCCACAACTCCCTCGTCGAGATCGGCGAGTCCTTCGGCGGGCGCGACCACGGCACGGTGATCCACGCCTGCAAGAAGGTCGTCTCGGAGTTGGAAAAGCAACCCGGCCTGCGGGAAAGGATCGAGCGGATCGAGCAGCAGTTACGGCGCTAGCAAGTAAACATCCTAAAAACTTGACACACCACCGATTTCCGCCAATTTCCCCGCCCCGCGCGTTGGAACGTGTGGCAACTACCAAACTCCCATGAAAAAGGAACTTCATCCCCAATACAATCCCGTCGTCTTCGTTGACATGACCACGGGCGCGCGCTTCGTCACGAAATCGACCAAGTCCTCTGAGAAGAAGGAAGTCATCGACGGCGTCGAGCATTCCATCATCTCCGCCGGCATCACGTCGGATTCTCACCCGTTCTTCACCGGACAGAAACAGTTCGTCGATACCGAAGGCCGCATCGACAAGTTCCAAAAGCGTTTCGGAGCGGTCCGCCGCGTCGGCAAGCCCAAGGTCGGCTAAGCCACCGAACGGAAATGTTCCGTTCCTCTCAAAAAACGGCGTCCCGCAATGGGTCGCCGTTTTTTTGTATCAAGCCGTAATCTACGCCGGCATTTCGGCGGTAAAAGTCACATTGCGGTAAATTTCGGATAGCGGCACCGTGCAGTCCACCGACTCCAGCCTGAGTTCCGCGCCGGCGCCAGTGAGGAGCTGATAGATCCAGCGATCCCCCTCCTTCCGGTAAATCTCCACCGCCGCCTCTCCTTGCGAAACCAACACATACTCCCGCAAACTAGGCAAGGTCTGGTAATGAAAGAACTTTTTCCCGCGGTCATAAGATTCCGTGCTGGCGGAGAGGATCTCGATCACAAACTGGGGGTTCTTATAGGTGTCCTTGCGCTCGTCGTGGAAATCAAACCCGCCGCACAACCCTGATAGATCCGGGTAAAAATAAGCATCCGCTTCCTCAACCTGAACCCTCATGTCCGAACCGAGAACCCGGCAGGGCCGGTCTTTAAACTGGTTCCAAAGCGCACCGTTCAGATTTGAGGCGATGGTGTTATGCTCCAGCGAAGCACCCGACATCGCATAAATTTCACCGCGCAGATACTCGCTTTTGAAATCGGCCTCCCGCTCCCATGCGAGGTATTGCTCACCGGTTGGAAATCGTTTTTCACCAGCTGACATGCGGAACAGGTATCCCCGACCGCCACCGGAAACAACCCCGGAATCCGTTTCTTCATTGAAGTTTGGGGTTTAAAATTTGAAGTTTCGCCCGTGCTCGCCAAACGAATCATCCCCTGCCTTGATGTCACCAACGGTCGTGTCGTCAAAGGCGTCAATTTCGTGGATCTCATCGACGCGGGAGATCCCGTCGAGTGCGCCGTCGCTTACAACGAGCAACAAGCGGACGAACTCGTTTTCCTAGACATCACCGCCTCGTCCGACGCCCGCGAGACAATGGTCGATGTCGTCCGGCGCACGGCGGAAAAATGTTTCATCCCGCTCACCGTCGGCGGTGGCATCCGCTCGGTGGAAAACATGCACACCATGCTCCAAGCGGGCGCAGATAAGGTCGGGATCAACACCTCGGCAGTCAACAACCCGGGTCTCGTGGATGCGGGCGCGAAGGCTTTTGGCAGCCAGTGCATCGTCGTCGCCATCGATGCAAAACGCGAGGCTCCCGGAAAATGGGGCGTCTACACGCATGGCGGACGGACACCCGTCGGCCTTGACGCCGTCGAGTGGGCGAAGGAGGTCTGGCGCCGGGGCGCGGGTGAAATTTTGCTCACCTCGATGGACGCGGACGGCACCCAGGCCGGCTATGATTGCGAACTGACCGCCGCGATTTCCTCCGCGATCGGCATCCCGGTTATCGCCTCCGGCGGCGCGGGTAACCTCGACCACATGGTGGAAGTGTTAGAAAAAGGCAAAGCCGACGCCGTGCTCGCTGCCTCGATCTTTCACTTCGGGATGCACACCGTTGCGGAGGCGAAGGAGCACTTCGCGAAACACGGGGTGCCGGTGCGGCCGAGTTTCAGGAACGTGGCGGCGGATTTCATCCGCCCTGCCTAACTTTGGCAATGGCGCGCCGCCACGATCCTTGCCCATCGTCCTAGATGCGCTAGCCTCGCTACGTGAGAACCCTCGACGCCTGCCCGCAGCCGAACCTGATCCTTTCCTTCGATTTCGACGGGACACTGCATGATCCCGCCGGGACTCCGCCGGTGCCGGGCGAGTTTTTCGAGGAGATCCGCCGCCTGCGCGAAACGCGGGGCGCGGTGTGGGGCATCAATACTGGCCGCTCGATGCCGCATGTCGTGGAAGGTCTGATCGAAAGCCGGTTTCCTTTCCTGCCGGATTGGGTGGTCGCCCGCGAGCGCGAGATCCATTTCCCGAACGACTTCGGACGCTTCCTGCCGCATACGGATTGGAACAAGCGTTGCGAGAAGGATATCCACAAACTCTTCAAAAACTGCCGCAAGGTGCTGAAAAAAATCCGCCATGAGGTCGAGGAACACACCGGCGCGCAATACATCGAGATGGATGGCGAGCCCGCCGGGTTGATCTCGCGCACCGAGGAGGAGATGGAATGGATCGTCGCTCACATCGCGCCCATGATGGCGGAGGTGCCAGAGCTCGGTTGGCAACGGAACTCGATCTACCTGCGCTTTGGCCACCGGAACTACCAGAAAGGCAGTACTTTGACGGAGGTCGCGCGGCTGCACGGCCTCGGAACCGCGCAGACCTTCGCCGCCGGCGACAGCCACAACGACATCGAGATGCTTTCCGACGCCCATTCGGGCTATGCTGCCTGCCCCGCCAACGCCGTGGGTGCGATCCGGGAAACCGTCGCCGCCCGGGGCGGGCTGATCACCCGCGCCTCCCGCGGATACGGCGTGGTCGAGGCGCTGCGGGCGTTTTTTCCATGAACTCGGGGCTATCAAAGCTTCCGGAACGCATCCATGCCGCCGGTGGCGTTGGTTACGTTCTCGAAGCCGAGGGACATGAGGTATCCGCAGGCGCGGGCGGAGCGCATGCCGGCCTTGCAGTGAATGATGATCTCGGAATCCTTCGGCAAGGCGTCCGCATGGGCGGGGATGGTCTGGAGCGGGATCAGCTTGGCTTGCGGGATGTGGTCGATCTCCCATTCCTCCTTTTCGCGGACATCGATGAGAAGGGCGTTGAGGCTCCCAGAGTCGAGGCGGGCTTTGAGTTCGGCGGGGGTGATGGTTTGCATGGCGGGGTCGAGGATTACGCAGGAGTGATTGGCGTGGGTTTCTGGATTGGAAACGGAAGTGATCGTGGGATTTTTCCCGCAGAGGCGGCAAGCGGGATCGTGCGGCAGTTTCAGGGATCGGAAGGAAGTACGAAGGGCATCGTAGATCAGGATTTTCCCCAGCGGCGGATCGCCGATGCCGAGGAGGAGCTTGATCGCCTCCAGCGCCTGCAGGGAGCCGAGCACGCCCTCGGGTAAACCCTAATCCCTGCGTCCGAAAAGCATGGACACGTAGTAGAGCAAGGTAGCGAGCGAGCCGATGGCAGCTACTACGTAAGTCATGGCGGCCCAGAAGAGCGCGTTTTTCGCTTTGTCATGATCCATGGACGAGGAAACCCGCGAGCCTTCCAGCCAGACAAGGGCGCGGCGGCTGGCATCGAACTCTACGGGCAGCGTCACGAAAGCGAAAAGCGTGGTGATGGCAAACAGCGCTACCCAGACATAAAGCAGGGCGGGCGTGTTGAAAATCCCCGCACCTACAATGCTGATCATCAGGAAAACGTTCAGCGTGCTCCCGGCGAACTGCACGGCGGGAACCATTTTTGAGCGCATCGTGAGCCATGCATAAGACTTCGCATGCTGAATGGCGTGGCCGCACTCGTGGGCGGCAACGGCGGCCGCGGCGATGCTGTTCATCGCATAAACCTCTTCGCTGAGATTTACCGTCTTGTTCGTTGGGTCGTAGTGATCGGTGAGCTTACCCGGCGTGTGAATCACCTTCACATCGGTGATGCCGTTTTCGCGCAGCATTGTCTCGGCGATCTCCGCACCGGTGAAGCGTATCGGAATCTGCGAGTATTCGTTAAAACGGCGTTTCAGGGTGCTAGAGACGATCCAGCTGGCGAGTGCCGTGGCCACCATGATGACTATCAAGGTCGGCGAAAAAACGAAGGCAAGAGGCGGGGCGGTAGTGAGTATCTCTGTCATGGCAATAGGATAGATGGATTTTGAGTTGTCGCAAACGATAGCGACACCGATAGCGCATTTATCTACGGAAACGGCGTTACCTTTCAGATATCGTTCCGAATCAGGCGGAAACGGTCATGGTAAAGGCCACCGTTGAATTTCCGGCAACAGGTGTAACAGGCGACAGCACGGCGAAACGGACGGACGCGTGCGATGACAGCTAGGCAGGAAGGACATGCATACGCGTAATTGCGTTTCATCTTCCGGGATTTGAGGGGGAGCGAGTGGTAGGGCTGCTCGTCGGGGATGCCAAGTTCCGCGCACGCGGCGCGCCACTCCGGGCCATGCGGCTCGATGTGGCGCCGCCCGCAGCGCTCGTAGGCGAGGAGATGGGCGAACTCGTGCTTCAGCGTCCGCCAAACATCCGCATCGGAAAAATCCTTGAGCTTCGGATTCATCTCGATGCCACGCGAAGGCCACCAAGCGCGGCCGGCGGTGGTGCGCATGCGCGGGTTCCACGTAACGCGGACTTTTCTCGCCAACTCGGGCAAACCGAATGAGAGCGCCTGCTCCTGGCACCAGGCGGTCATGCCGGAATCATGGAGGGCATCCGGCGCGCTCGGGACGGGCTTTTGCGAGACAACACTCGTCGACCGCAACCATGCGGGGAATCGAAATTCCAGTTGCGCGAAGCGTTTCGGCATACGTGGAGACAGTGGGGATATCCCCATTCGCTTGGCAAGCCTGCCGTTGGACCATTTACCAAAAGATGGTGCTTTTATTTGAAAGGTTGGGGCAAGATTCCCCAACAACGGCCTGGGGCTGGAACCCCCAGCCACGTTTTAATCGCTCACTTTAGCTCGGAAAGGTATCCGACGAGATCGCGGAGCTGGCGTGGGGTGAGGATTTCTCCCATCGGCGGCATGGTGGATATGGGTGGCTTAAGATTCGCCATCTGTCCCAGCGAGTGGCGCTGCACTTTGCCATCCGGAGCTTTCAGAATGATATGATTTTCCCCCCGCTCGATGAGTGCGCCAGATACAACGCTACCATCCTTGTTGATTAGAGATACAATACCATAGCCGGGAGTGATCTTTGCTTGGGGATTGAGGAGCGATTCGAGAATGTATCCACGACCTTTTTTTCCGACTTCTGTAAGCGGCGGACCGACCTCGCTGCCCTCTTTCTCAACCCGATGGCAAGCGACGCATTGCGCGGCAAGGTGCTCGTTGAAAACGATCTCGCCCAGCTCCGGGTTGCCGCCGCTGAGGGAGGCGACAAGTGGATCGAGTTTGATATTTTTTTCCGGGAGAGCCTCGCTGAGTTCAATGAGAAGATAGGGGGCGGGCTTCATCAGGATCTTTTCAAGAGCAGCGGGTTTGAATTTCCCGAGAAGGCGCACGGCCTCCTGTTTTTCGGGGATGTCATTGGACTTCGACAGTGCGGCTTCTGCATAGGCGATGACGGCGGCTGGGTCATCCTCCGCGAGCAAGGCGGCGGCGCGGGTGCGGAGGGGGGCGGATTTGTCGTTGAGGAGTTGGGGAAGGATTTTCGCGAAAGCGGCCATGTCGGCCTTTTCGCGGGAAGCCCCGAGGGATTCGAATCCTTGGAGACGGGTGGCGAGATCGGCCTTGGGATTGAGGATGTCTTTCTCCATCGCCTCGGGATCGGAGGAGATGCCGAGGCTTTTCGAAACGGCGGCGGCGGCTTTCGAAATGGCCTTGTCACGGTGTTTCCAGAGGACGGCGGCGTGGGTTTGGTAAGCGGCTTGCGCGAGGGCCCTATCGGCGGGTTTCAACGGATCGTGGCGGCCATCGACGGGATTGGGTTCGGAGGTCTCTGTCCAGGAAGCGAGGGCTTCGAGTGCGGCGATGCGGAGGGAGGTTTCCACAGAGTCAACGGCTGCATAGTCGGCGAGTCGGGCGGCGGATTCCGCATCGGCGAGGTAGCGGTTCGCGGCGATGGAGCGGCGGGCGGCGGGGACGGTGGCTTCGGGATTTTTGCGGATGAGTTCCGCGAGCGCTGGGTAGGCGGCGGTGATCGGCGGGTCGTCAAAGATCGTACGTGCGGCTTCGGCGACGACCTGCGGGTCGGGGTCGGTGAGCAGTTTCGCGACGAGGGGAGAAGAAAGGCGGCGGAAGACGACGGCAGCGGCGAGGCGGACGGCGGGGCTTTTGTGGGTGTGGGTTTTGGCGGCGATCGCCTCGGCGGGCGAGGCGGTCAGGGCGAGGACTCCGGCGTGGCGGAGGTAGGCGTCCTTGTTGTTGTTGTCGGCGAGCATCGTGATCACTGCGTCGATGGCGGTGTGGTCGCCGGTTTTCCCCATCGCGGTGGCGGCGTGGAAACGCACGCGGGGGCTTTCGTCGGCGAGCATTTTGGTGAGAATGGGATTGGGGCCTTTCACGGTTTCTCCGGCGTGCTTGGCGGCCTGGGCGCGGAGTTCGGGATCTTCGGAGGTGGCGAGGCTGTGGAAGGCTTTCTCAAAAAACCTGCCTTCTTGGCTGAGCGCCCAGACCGCGTGAATGCGGGCAAGTTGGGCGGATTTCTCGGAGGTGATGACCTCGTGGAGTTCGGCGATGGCTTTTTTCTCCGCTAGCGCCCACTGCGCGTCGAGGCGGATGCGCATGTCGGGATGGGAGAGGCGATTTACTAGATCTGTAGTAGAAATATTTTTGGTGCCCGCCTTAAGCATCGTGGCGACTTTTTTCCGGAGATCCGAAGCAGCCTCTTCCGGATCATCGAGTCTCCAGACGGCACCTTTTTCGTTGAGAGGGTAGCCGCCCGCCCAGTCGGCCGAGTAGAGTGCACCGTCGGGGCCGAAGTCGATGCCGACGTTCATGGGGCCGGAGAGGACGGTGTGGCTTTGGGCGATCACGAAGCTCGCGCCCTTGGGCTTTACCGTGAAGGAGAGCAGGTTTCCTTTCGGGAACTCGGTGACGAAAAACGCGTCTTCGTATTTCGCGTTGAGGGCGGTGCCGGGGTTGTAGGCGAAGCCAGCTGGGCCGTCGGAAAAGTTCCCGTTAGTGGGAGTGATGTAAGCAGGCTGGTGCTCGCCGGAGGGTTCCCAGATGCTCTCCGCCATCCACGGATTGTAGGTGGATCCACGGTATTGGTAGTAGTTCCGCCAGCCGGTGTCCGAGCCTTCGGTGATGTGGAGGAAACGCTCGCGCTCGCCCTTGAAGTCGGCGTCGTTGTCCACGGAGAACAAGTTGCCATATCTGTCGAAGGCAATCTCCTGGGGGTTGCGCAGGCCGCGGGCGAAAATTTCGAAACCGGAGCCGTCTGGGTAACAACGCAGCACGGCACCTTCGTGAGGCGCGAAATGTTTTTTCCCGTCCTTATCGGTTACGTTGACACCTTTGTCGCCGATCGACCAGTAGAGCCGTCCGTCGGGGCCGGGGATCAGGCCGTGCATGTCGTGGCCTGCGTAAGCGATGTGGACTCCGAAGCCGTGAGCGATGGACTCGCGCTTATCGGCTTTGCCGTCGCCATTCGTGTCGCGGAGTTTCCAGACATCCGGGGCGATGGCCGCGTAAACATCACCGCGCCATGCCAGCGTGCCCGCCGCAATGCCGGTGACCTCGGTATTGAAGCCTTCCGCAAACACGTTCGACGTGTCGTAAACCCCGTCGCCGTCCTTATCGGTAACGCGGATGATCTTTTCAGAAATCGCGGTGAGATCCTTCACATCGATCTTGCCGTCCTTGTTCTGATCCTTGAGGGACGTGCCTTTGAATGCATTCTTCCCGTCGAGCTGTTCCTCAAAAAACGCGCGTTTCTCCGCCACGGAAGTCAGCGCGACATCGCGCGGCACCCAGCCGAATTTCACGAACTCCCGGATGTCTAGGTCGGCTTCCTTGCGGCGTGCGGTCTCTGTCACATAGATTGTGCCGTCCACATCCATCGAGACGGAGACCGGGTTTTTCAGCAGGGGCTGCTCGGCGACAAGCGAGCGCTCCAGTCCGTTGGCAGCGGGGAAGGTCTCGGCGGAAAAAGCTGAAATGCTGAGAAGCTGGAACGCTGAAATCAAGAAAGTCGCGCGCATGAATTTGAGTTCATGCGGGAATCCCGGAAAAGCAAGCCCGCTCGAACCGGCGCTATTTCATTTTGGAAGATTCAACCGCGAATGGACGCGAATGGCCACGAATGAAGATAAAAATTACAAAAGGGAGAACGCTCCGCGGTGCCTGAATGGAAAGAACCCTCATCATTCGCGGAAATTCGCGTCCATTCGCGGTTGAATCTTAATTCCGTGCGCCGGTCACTCCACCTTGACGCCGATGGCTTTGCCCATTTCCGTGGCGACGAATGCGTTGCCGGCGGGGTTCAGGTGGACGCCGTCGCCGGTGAGGATGCTCTTGGGGAGGTTGTCGGGGTTGTTGGCTTTTAGGTGGTTCAGGAAAGCCTTGCGGAGATCGACGAGCTGGCTGTTGGTGTCGGCGGCGACCTTGCGGCTGATCACACTGTATTCCTCAAGCATCGCATCGCGCTCGTTGCTGCCGTCGTTTTTCTCGCCGATGACGGAAGGAGTGCAGAGGATCACGCGCGCGCCGGCGGTGTTGATTTTCGCGATGATATCCTTGAGGCCGGATTCGAAAATTTCCTTGGTGGTGCCGCCGCCGAGGAGCTTGCCTTCTTTATCCATCTTCCAATGCCAGACATCGTTGATACCGATGTAGATGAAGACGAGGGTCGGCTTTTTCGCGAGCACGTCCTTTTCCAAACGCGCCTGAAGGTTCGGCACCTTGTTGCCGCTGACCCCCGCGCCGAAGGTCTCGATGCCGAGATCTGGGTGGGCGGCCTTGATGGCTGCGGTGAGCACCGTGACGTAGCCCTGCGGTTTCACGCCCGCCTGAGTGATCGAGTCTCCAAAGAAAACGATGCGGTCGTCTTTTTTTAATGGTTGGGCCGTCTCCTCGGCGCGGAGGGCGGAGGGGAGGGAGAGGATGGCGGCGAGTGTGGTGATGGCGAAGGCTTGGTTTTTCATAGTTGTGGATATGCTCATACCACCCCTAGGGGAGGGCACAAGCGGCTTTTCCCGCAACGCAGGACGTCTATCTTTAAACCATTAGTCCTTCCGAGTGAGTTCCACGAACACGTCCTCGAGCGTGGCTTCTTGGCGGAAGAGAGAGCGCAGCGGCCAGTTGTTGTGGGATGCGACGGCATAGAGGGATTCGCGGGTGTCGGTGCCGGAATCGACCCACACCATGAAGCGCACCCAGCCTTCCTCCAGTTCCTCTGAGGTAACCTTTTTCACAAAAGGCAGCTCGGTGAGGGGAGGGGTGATCACATCCGCCGGGGCTTGTAGTTCCAACTGGATACGACTGGCAGCACGCATTTCGAAAATCAGGTTCTGCGGGGTGTCGGCGGCCTTGATTCTCCCGCCGTCGATGATGATCACGCGGCTGGCGATCATTTCCACTTCACTCAAGATATGGGTGGAGATCAATACGGTGTGGTTCAGTGCGAGGTGCCTGATGAGCTCCCGAATCTGGCGGATCTGGACGGGGTCGAGTCCGTTCGTCGGCTCGTCGAGAATGAGCAAGTCTGGTTGGTGGACGAGGGCATCCGCGAGGCCTACGCGCTGGCGGTATCCTTTGGAAAGGGTCTTGATCATTTTCCGCTTCACTGCCTCTAGGCCGCAGGTGTCGATCACGTGGGAGACGCGGCGGCGGGCGTCGCTGTTGGATAGTCCCTTGATGCGGGCGCGGAAGGACAGATATTCGCGGACCCGCATGTCGTCGTCGAGCGGGACGTTTTCCGGCATGTAGCCGATGCGTTTCCGTGCCTCGATGGATTGCCGGAAGATATCGAATCCGGCGACGGTGGCCGAGCCGGACGAGGGCGGCAGGTAGCCGGTGAGCATGCGCAGGGTGGTGGTTTTGCCCGCGCCGTTCGGTCCGAGGAAACCGATGATCTCCCCTTTCGCTACAGAAAAGGAGACATCGCGGACGGCCAGATGGCGTCCGTAGCGTTTGGAGAGGTTGTTGACTTCGATCATCGGTGCCGGGGCGGGGGGATATTTTCAGGCGGCGAAGGTTGACGCAAGCCCTCTCGCCCTTTAACAAACTCTCCGCGCGTTGCCGGAAAGGACTTTTTCCCCCTCTCCAAACAGCCCGCCACACTAGTATCCCCATGAACTCTACGGTTTCGGCGCGCCTCAATTCGGATCTATTAGAAGAAAAATATGCACAGTGGTGCGAGGATCCGCGCTCGGTGGAGGGCACATGGTCGGCTTTCTTCGAGGGCTTTGAACTGGGCGTTTCCCAGGCGAAAGCGAAAGGCGGACAAACTGCGGAAGCCGACGTGGAGACTGTTCCCGCCGCAGATCTCGAGTTCAACGGCAAGGTCGTCGGCCTGATTTACAACTACCGCACGCTCGGCCACACCCAGGCGCAGATCAATCCGCTCGATGAGAATCCGGAGATCAACCCGCGCCTGAGCCTGAGCGAATACAACTTCACTGAAGCGGAGATGGAGCGCGAGGCCTCGAACCCGTTTTTCCTACGCGGCGCGAAGATGAAGCTGCGCAATATGGTGGCGGCGCTGAAGATGACCTACTCCGGCAAAATCGGCTTCGAGTTCATGCACATCCACAATACCACTGTGCGCCACTGGGTGCGCGAGCGGATCGAGCAGCATGGCTCGCACGGTGTCGGGGAAACCGCAGAGATGCAGGTAAAATCCCTGCGCTGGCTCCTCGAAGCGGAGACCTTCGAAAATTTCCTAGCAAAAAAATTCCTCGGCGAAAAACGCTTTTCACTCGAAGGCGGGGAGGGTGCGATGGTTGTCCTTAACGCACTTTTGGAAAGCTGCCCTAAGCAGGGCGTGCTGGAAATCGAGATGGGTATGGCCCACCGCGGCCGCCTCAACATCTTGGCGAATTTCGTCCGCAAATCCCTCACCACCCTGCTTTACGAGTTCACGCCCGAATACGAGCCCGGCCTCGTCGCCGGCGATGGCGATGTGAAATACCACCTCGGCTACGAGAGCGTTCGCGAATTAGCGGATGGAAATGTCCGCGTCAGCCTTGCAGCAAACCCAAGTCACCTTGAAGCGGTAAATTCCATCGTCGAGGGCAAGGCCCGCGCGCGCCAACGCGTGATCGGCGACGACGGCGTTGCCACCGACCGCAAGCGCGTGCTGCCCATCCTTCTCCATGGCGATGCCGCCTTCGCGGGCCAGGGCTCCGTCGCGGAGGTGCTGAATCTTTCCCAACTCCCCGGCTACCGCACCGGCGGCACGATCCACCTCATCATCAACAACCAGATCGGCTTCACCACCATGCCCGCTGATGCCCGCTCTTCGGCCTATGCCACGGACGTCGCAAAAATGATCGAGGCACCCATCCTCCACGTCAACGGCGAGGATCCGAGGGAGCTTAATTGGGCGGCGACATTCGCCCTTGAGTTCCGCCAGAAATTCGGTCGCGACATCGTGATCGACATGTATTGCTACCGCCGCCAAGGCCACAACGAGGCGGATCAGGCGGCTTTCACCCAACCGCTCGTATCCAAGCAGATCGCCGCGCGCGAAACGTTCGGCCAAGTTTACAAACGCCAGCTCATCACCGACGGAGTGCTTTCCCAAGCCGATGCCGACGCGCTCGAGCAGGCGATCTGGGATCGGCTGGAGGCGGGTCATCAGAAAATGATCGCGATGTCAGAGGCGGGTGACCGCACGGTGTTTAGCGGCTCCACCGCGATCATCCAACCGCCCTACTCTCACGCTCCGGTGCCCACCGGCATTTCCCGCGAGATGCTGCAGAGCATCGGGAAAGCTCTTACTTCGGTACCGGACGGTTTTACACTGAACCCCACGCTGGAGAAACGTTTCCTGCCGCGCCGCACTGAGGCCATGACCAACGGCGGCCCCTTCGATTGGGCGTTCGCGGAATCCCTCGCTTTCGGCGCGTTGCTGCTGGAAGGCTCGCCCGTTCGCCTTTCCGGCCAGGATTGCCGCCGCGGTACTTTCTCGCAGCGACACGCGGTGTTCTACGATTACGAAACCCGCGCCCGCCACATCCCGCTGCAACACCTTTCCGCGCAGCAGGCGAAATTCTGCGTTTACAATTCACTGCTCTCGGAATTTGCAGTCCTCGGTTTCGACTACGGCTACTCGCTGAGCTACCCGGAAATGCTGATCCTCTGGGAAGCGCAGTTCGGTGATTTCTCGAACGGGGCACAGGTCATCATCGACCAGTTCATTTCCTCGGCGGAGTCGAAATGGCAGACGCCGTCCGACCTTGTGATGCTGCTGCCGCACGGCTACGAAGGCATGGGCCCCGAGCACTCCAGCGCCCGCCTCGAGCGCTTCCTCCAGCTCTGCGCGGAGGATAACCTGATCGTCGGAAATTTCACCACACCCGCCCAATACTTCCACGCCTTGCGCCGCCAGAAGCGCTGCGGTTTCCGCAAACCACTCATCCTGATGACCCCGAAAAGCCTGCTCGGCCGCCCGGAAGCGGTCTCCTCGGAGGCCGATTTCCTCGAAGGCTCCTGCTTTCAAGAAGTCCTGCCGGATCCCATGCCGTTCGCGAACCCGGCGGATGTAAAACGCATCATTTTCTGTACTGGCAAGGTTTTCTACGATCTCGCCGCGCATCGCGATGCCGCCGGCATCACCGATACCGCGCTCATCCGCATCGAGCAGCTCTATCCTTTTCATGGGGAAATGGTCGCTGCTCTTTCCGTGCAATTCCCGCAGGTCACTCGCTTCGTCTGGTGCCAAGAGGAGCCGCGCAACATGGGCGCATGGTCCTACATCGAGCCGCGCATCGAGGAAGCCCTCGGCGCCCGCCCGCTCTACGCTGGCCGCAAGCCCGGCTCCAGCCCCGCCGCCGGCTCAAAGGCCATGCATTACCGCGAGCAAAAAGCCCTGCTCACCAAAGCTTTCGAAATCTGATTCCACAACAACTCCCCTCCCATCATGGCCATCGACATCAAAGTGCCCGCCGCCGGCGAATCCATCACCTCCGCAAACATTGCGAAATGGTATAAAAGCAACGGCGACTCCGTCAAAAAAGGCGAGCCGCTCGTAAGCCTCGAGACCGACAAGGTTTCCAACGAACTCGAAGCCGAGGCCGACGGCGTCCTCACCATCACCGTCGGCGAGGGCGAGGAAGTCTCTATCGGCACGGTGATCGGGAAACTCGAAACCAGTGCTGGGCAACTCGCCGCAGCGCCCGCGATCGCCACACCTCCCACACCTCCCGCTCCGCCAGTAACATCCGGCGCAACTGTCGAGATCAAAGTGCCCGCCGCCGGCGAATCCATCACCTCCGCGAACATCGCCGCCTGGCGCAAGAAGGATGGCGACCGCGTCGAGAAAGGCGAAATCCTCGTTTCCCTCGAAACCGATAAGGTCTCCAACGACCTCGAAGCCCCAGTTTCCGGCACGCTCCACATTCTTGTCCCCGAAGGCGAGGAAGTTCCCATTGGTAATGTGATCGCCAAAATCACCCCCGGAGGTGCCGCAACGCAAGTCGCCGCTCCCGCACCGGCGGCAGCACCCGCCCCCCGACCCAAGCCCGAGCTCGCTGTCATTTCTGCCCCCGCCGCGCCGGAAAAACCCGTCGCGCCCGTCACCGAAGGACGTACGACGCGGAAAAAAATGTCGATGCTGCGCCGCAAGATCGCGACCCATCTTGTCAATGCCCAGCAGACCGCCGCGATCCTCACCACCTTCAACGAGGTCGATATGACCGCCGTCATGGAGCTCCGGAAAAGCGTGCAGGAGGATTTCCTGAAAAAATACGGTGTGAAGCTCGGCTTTATGTCCTTTTTCGTCAAAGCCGTTACCCAAGCGCTCAAAGACGTGCCATCTATCAACGGCCGCATCGATGGCACCGACATCATCGAGAACCATTACTATGACATCGGCGTCGCCATCGGCACCGAAAAAGGCCTCATCGTCCCCGTGCTCCGTGACTGCGACGGGAAATCCTTCGCCCGCATCGAGCAGGACATCCTCGACTACGCGAAAAAAGGTAAGGAAGGCAAGATCGCCATCGAGGATTTGCAAGGCGGCGTGTTCACCATTTCCAACGGCGGCACCTACGGCTCGCTCCTCAGCACGCCCATCCTTAACCCGCCTCAAAGCGGCATCCTCGGCATGCACACCATCCAGCAGCGCCCCGTCGCCCTCAACGGCCAAGTCGTCATCCGCCCGATGATGTACCTCGCCCTCAGCTACGATCACCGCCTCGTCGATGGCAAGGAAGCCGTCACTTTCCTCATCCGCATCAAGGACGCTCTCGAAGCCCCGCACCGGTTGCTACTGGAGCTTTAAGGAACTTCCAACTTGGCCGGATGCGCCGTAACTGTCCGCGTATCTTACCCGATAAAGAATGATAAATTCACGGCACACACCGTGTGGCGGTAGCTGTCTGATATCGCGTAAATTTCAGCTTAGACCGTCTGCCAAAAGTTCTTTCGTTTTGAATCGTGGCTTGGGATTCCAGCCCCAGGCCGTTGTGGGCAAATCTTACCCCCACCTTCCAAATAAAGTACGGACTTTTGGCAAAGGCCTAGCCGTTTGGAAAGCCTGCGGGTGAGGATTTCCCGCCGCGCGTTCGCTGGCTTGGGAAAAAAGCGGCGAGCAGCATTTCGAGCTCCTCCACGTTTTCCACCAGCCTATCCGCGCCGAGCAGGCGTTCGCGGTCATGGTAGCCCCACGTAACGGCGATGGATGCCATGCCGGCATTGCGGGCGGTATCGAGATCCATGGTGGAGTCGCCGATCAGGATACAGTTTGCCGGGGCGAACCCGAGGACGGCGGCGGTTGCCAAGGCGCCAGCCGGAGCGGGCTTGTGAGGCATGCCTTCGCGGTGTCCAAGCACGGCGGTGAAGGTGCCTTCGGGAAAAAGTTTCGCGACTATCTCCGTAGTAAATGCGTCGGGTTTGTTAGAAAGCACGGCGAGAGCCACGCCGCGTGCCCGGAGGTCGGCAAGCAGGGAGGTGATGCCGGGGTAAGGCGCTGTGCCGTTTTGCCATGAGGCGGCATAATCCTCTCCAAAACTCCGCAACACGCTTTCAAGCTGCGGCTCCGCCACGTTGGGAGCCATCGCGCGGGTAACGAGCAGGCGGGCTCCATCGCCGATGAAACCCCGCACCGTCGCATCTCCGTGTCCTGGCAAGCCGTGCCGCGCAAGCGCACGGTTCAGCGAGGCGGCGATGCCTGGCAGCGACTCCACCAGCGTGCCATCCAGATCAAAAATCAGCGCCCCATGCATGCGACGCAGGGAAGCACCACGTCGCTATGATGAAAGGAAATTTTCTCACCTCCTCTGAATGCGTTGAAAGAAAACTCCTTATTAACCAATCACGGCACCCTCGGAAACTTCGAGAAATCCGGCGCGCGTTTTTCGAGAAACGCCTCTTTGCCTTCGCGACCCTCCTCGGACATGTAGTAGAGCAGGGTGGCGTTGCCCGCGAGATCGAGCAGCCCCATCTGTCCGTCGCAATCCGCGTTGAGGGCGGACTTGAGGCAGCGCAGGGCGAGCGGGGAGTGGGCGAGCATTTCCCGGCACCACTTGATCGTCTCCGTTTCCAGTTCGGCAAGGGGCACGACGGTATTCACCAAGCCCATATCGAGCGCCTGCTGCGCATCATACTGGCGGCAGAGATACCAGATTTCCCGCGCCTTTTTCTGGCCGACGATGCGGGCAAGGTAACTGGAGCCAAGGCCGCCATCGAAGCTGCCGACTTTCGGGCCGGTCTGGCCAAAGCGCGCGTTGTCCGCCGCGATGGTAAGATCGCAGACGACGTGGAGCACGTGCCCGCCGCCGATCGCGTAGCCCGCAACCATCGCAACAACCGGCTTCGGCAGGGAGCGGATTTTCTTCTGGAGATCGAGAACGTTGAGACGCGGTATGCCGTCGCCGCCGACGTATCCGGCATGGCCGCGGACTTTCTGGTCGCCGCCGGAGCAGAACGCGAGATCGCCCTCGCCGGTTAAAATGATCACCCCCACCTGCGGATCCTCGTGCGCCATGTCGAAGGCGCGCAGCATTTCTGTCACCGTCAGCGGCCGGAAGGCGTTGCGCACCTCGGGGCGGTTGATCGTGATCTTGGCGATCGCGCCATCCTCCGTCGTCTCGTAACGGATGTCTTCGAAGTCATGTTTGGAAATCCACATCGCCGCGCAATCTGAACCCTACCCCGCCCCGGTTCAACCGCGAATCCGGGAAAGAAAGCCGCCCGCCACCTCCCTCGCTCCTCGGGCGGTTGACACTTCCGGCTTCCTCTGATAGCCAAACGCCATGGGGGAAAAAATGCCGTGGAAAGAATGTCCGGGCGTAAGGCGCACCGCCACTGAGGAGCACACCCAGAACACCGACGAACCCCAGGAGGCGCAGGAGAAAAGGTGATACACACCACCAAGCAAACCGACGAGCGTCTCCAAGCCGCCGCGAAAGTCAGGGATGTGAGTCTTGCCCCGGTGGAGTGCTGGTGTCTGCATGGAGCGGTCGGCGCGGTAGCGGATTGGCGCGGGCTGGCGCAGGCACTTGCCACGAAGGGCATTTCCACCCGCGCCGTGGATCTCTGGCGCTTCCTGGAATGCGAGAGTGTAACCATGCCAGAATTCGGCAAGCGGCTCAACGCGGATGCCGAAGGCGAGATCCCCAGAGCGGCGCGGCGCATCCTCATCGGCTACTCGATGGGCGGTCGGCTCGCGCTGCACGCCCTGTTAGAGGGCGGCCCGTGGGACGCGGCGGTGATCATTTCCGCAAACCCCGGCAGCCGCGATCCCAACGAAGCGGCGGCGCGGCGTGTGGCGGACACCGTTTGGGCTACGCAAGCGCTGACCCTGCCGTGGCAGGACTTCATCGAAAAATGGAACGCCCAGCCCCTCCTCGGCAGAGCGATGCGCGACAGCCGCGAGGATGGAAAGCTCATGCAGCGCCGCCGCGAGATCGCGCGCAGCTTCGTCGATTGGTCGGTGGGAAACCAGAAGCCGCTGTGGGAAAGGCTGCAGGAAATCAGGATCCCCACACTTTGGATCGCCGGGGAAAACGATGCGAAA
The DNA here is from genome assembly GCA_945883455.1 of Prosthecobacter debontii. Taxonomy (GTDB): domain Bacteria; phylum Verrucomicrobiota; class Verrucomicrobiia; order Verrucomicrobiales; family Akkermansiaceae; genus Luteolibacter. The sequence goes on along the minus strand of CAMCXJ010000001.1, from coordinate 10,972 downwards.
TTCCGCGCGATCGCCGAGGCGGCGGCGGGGCTATCGGATCAGTTCACTCTCGCCATCGCACCGGATGCGGGCCATCGCGTCCCGTGGGAAAACGAGGAGTGGCTGGCGGAGAAGATCGCGGGGGTTGTAGCGTGATCCGCCGTAGGCCATGGACTGCGGCAGCCTGCTCTGCCGCTTTCCGTGAGACAGCCTGCCTGCCCGCCGTAGCTTCAGCGAAGGCTGGGCTGTCAACGGCGGAGGACTGGGAGTAAACAAGCCTAGTCGTTCGAATGCCGTCCGGCTCGCAGCAGGGCTGCATGGCCGAAAGCTACAGCAGGCTGTAGCAGTCCATGGCTACCGCTTCAGAAGTGAATCGCGTGGCCTTCTGCGGCGAGGGTGGCCTCGTGGATCACCTCTGACATGGTCGGGTGGGCGTGGATGGTGGCGTGGATCTCGTCGATGGTGAGTTCTTGGTCGAGCGCGAGTCCCATTTCGGCGATGAGCTCTGTGGCGTTGTCGCCGATGATGTGCGCGCCTAACAGCTCGCCGTGCTTCTTGCCGTAGAGCAGTTTCGCGAAGCCGTCCGTCTCACCGGCGGCGACCGCCTTGCCGATGGCGACGAAGGGGATTTTCCCGACGATATACTCCACACCCTCCTCCTTGAGCGCGCGCTCGGTTTTTCCCACCGAGGCGACCTGCGGATGGCAGTAGGTGCAGCCGGGGAAATTCGTGACCATGCGCGGCTTGTGGCCGTCCACGTAAAGGCCATCGACGCACTGCATCGCCTCGAAGGAAGCGACGTGAGCGAGCCATGGCGGGCCGTTGATATCACCGATGGCATAGACGCCGGGAAGGTTTGTTTCGTAACGGTCACCGATCTTGATGTAGCCGCGGTCGGTCAATTCGGGCGGCACACCGCCGGGAAGGACTGGCTGGATGCCGATCGCGACGAGGCAGACATCGGCGGAGATCACGCCCTTTTCCTTCGGTCCCTCGACGGTGATTTCCACGCGGTCGCCGAGATCCTTGGTGGCAGTGACCTTGGTGTTTACTAGGCAGCGGATGCCTTGCTTGGTGAGGGATTTCTCAAGTGCCTCGCCGACCTCGGTATCCTCTACGGGCAGGATGTTGGGCAGCATTTCGACAAGCGTCACCTTCGTGCCGAAGGCGTTGTAGATGTAGGCAAATTCAACACCGATCGCGCCCGCGCCGATGATGATCATTTCCTTCGGCTGCTCGGCGAGCACCATGGCTTCTTTCGAACCGATTACGGAAGTGCCGTTAAATGGCAGCGGCGGCAGCGGGCGGGATTTGCAGCCCGTGGCGATGATGATGGTTTTGCCCTCAAGCGTCTGCGTGGAGCCGTCGGCCGCTTTCACGCCGACTTTTCCCTCGCCCTCGATGGAGCCGAAGCCGCGGACGTAATCCACCTTGTTCTTCTTGAAAAGGAACTCGATGCCGCCCGCGAGCTTATCGGACACCTTGCGCGAGCGCCCGACCACCGTGCTCCAATCATAGGAAAGCCCTTGGATCGAGAAGCCGAACTCGCCCGCCTTGTGCATGAGCGTCTGGTAGAGCTCGGCGTTTTTAAGGAGCGCCTTGGTGGGGATGCAACCCCAGTTCAAGCAGGTGCCGCCCGCGCGGTCCGCCTCGACGCAGGCTACTTTTTTCCCGTGCTGGGCGGCGCGGATGGCGGCGACGTATCCGGCGGGGCCGCCACCGATGACAATGAGATCGTAGGACATGATATTTTTTGGAAAAGTGGTTCGCGACGAGCGTGGTTCGCGGCGCGGAGATTGTCAAAGGGGGATGAGTGGAAATCGCTCAGGCCCGGTTGCGCTCGTTGATCTGGCCGTTGAGCGTGCAGAAATCGTAGAGCCAGCCGATGCCGAACAGGCCGCCGCTCACAAGCCACAAGATGCCGGTGAGGATTTTCCCCATGTAGAAACGATGGATTCCTAAGAGCCCGAGGAAGGTAAGAAGAATCCAGGCGACCGAGTAGTCGATCGGGCCGGTGGTGTAGCGGGCGGCGGCGTGGCGCGACATGGAGGGGATCAGGAAAAGGTCGATGATCCACCCCACGCCCAGCAGGCCGAGAGTGAAAAGCCAGATCGCTCCCGTGATGGGCTTACCGAAATAGAAGCGGTGCGCGCCGGTGAAGCCGAAGATCCAGAGCAGGTAGCCGATGGTTTTGGAATGGGTGGGCATGTTGGGGATGTAAAAATGGTGAAGCGAGAACCGTCACGCGGGTGCGGTGTTATCGCGAAGCCATGCCGCGAAGTCTGCTTCGGAAAGATCACCGGCGGCGAGAGCGAGATACATGGGATATTTCTCCTCCTCACCTACGGTGAAATGCTGGCCGTTCAAAATGAGAAACGTTTCGCAAGCGATAGCCGCGGTGCGCTTGTTGCCGTCCAGAAACGGATGATTTTTTGCAAGACCGTATGCGTATGCGGCACCAAGCGCGCAAAGATCCGGCGGCGGGGAGCCGTAGCACCAAAGCTGCATCGGTTTTGCCAAAGCGGACATCAGCATGTTCTCATCGCGGGTACCGGCCATCCCGCCATGCTCCGCAAGCTGTCTATGGTGAAACAAACGGACGGTGCGCTCTTCCAGCCACTCGGGTTCTTCCGGCATGGGGGTCACTGTGCGAGTTTCCGGAGCATGTTACGGTTTTCCCGCATAACCCGCTCGGCCACCTCCATCTGGCGAGCGACTTTTTCATCGAATGGCGTCAGTCCAATCCCATCCGGGGTCTCCACAACGGTCAGCGTGTCGCCCTTGGATACGCGGAGTTTCTCCAATATCTCCTTCGGTAAAATGATGCCCGCCGAGTTGCCGATGGAAGTGATTTTTACGGTCGTGGTCATGTTTTAATTCTAACCTGAGTTAGAACATGCGCAACGGGGAAATTCGCGGAGTTCCCGCACCGCTTTTCCTCATTTCATCGAAAGCACCTTCTCCACGATCCGCTTGGGGTTCGGGAGTTGGTCGTTCTCGACGAAGGGGGAATAGATCGCGGGGGCGTCGATGGTGCAGACGCGCTTGATCGGGGCGTCGAGCTCGTCGAAGGCGTGCTCCTGGATGAGGTGAGAGACCATGGCGGAAACACCGCCGAAGGGTTTCGATTCATCGACGAGGACGACGCGGTGGGTCTTGGCGACGGAGGCGAGGATGGCGTCCACATCGAGCGGACGGATCGAGCGGAGGTCGAGGACTTCGGCGCTGATGCCATGCTCGTTTTTGAGAGTTTCGGCGGCTTCGAGGCAATGGATCACCGAGCGCCCGTGGGCGATGAGGGAGATGTCGGTGCCCTCGCGTTTCAGGTCGGCCTTCCCGAGCGGGATGACGTAATCGCCGTCCGCCGGATCCGGCACTTCGCCGGTCATACCGTAGAGGAGCGTGTTCTCCATGAAATAGACCGGGTCGTTGTCGCGGATGGCGGCCTTGATGAGGCCTTTCGCGTCGGCGGGAGTGGCAGGCGCACAGACTTTGAGGCCGGGGAAGGCGGCGAAGAGGCCTTCAGGGATGTGGGAGTGGGTCGCGCCGACGTTGGTGCCGCCGTTGGCTGGGCCACGGACGACGATGGGGCAGTGGCAGAGGCCGCCGGACATGTAGCGGACACAAGCGGCGTTGTTGACGAGCTGGTCGAAGGCGACGGAGTGGAAGGACCAGAACATCAGCTCCATCACCGGGCGCACGCCAAGCATGGAGGCACCGATGCCCATGCCGATGAAGCCGGCCTCGGAGATCGGAGTATCGACGATGCGCTTGTCGCCCCATTTCTGCCAAAGACCCTCTGTCACCTTATAGGCGCCGTTGTACTGCGCCACTTCCTCGCCCATGATGACGACGTTGGGGTCGCGGGCGAGTTCTTCATCGAGGCCTTCGCGGAGGGCTTCACGGTAGGTGAGTGTGCGCATGTCTTGGTTTTAATGTCGGGGTTGGTGAGGTCAATGCTACGAAGGAGGATTTTGCGAAATCCGTTTTTTCCAGTAATCGGGATGGCGGGCGTTGTGGGCGATGGCGATGATGATGAGGGTTTCGTTTCGGATGATGTAAGGAAGGTAGAAGGGAAATCTAGTGATATTAATCCGTCGGTATCCACCGTCTCTCAGGCGATAACTAAGCGGGAATTCGCATATTTCGCGAACTGCGGCTGTAATTCGGTGGTCGAAGTCCTTTCCCAGTTCGGCATCAATGGATGCGTAAAACTCAAATTCCTTACTGAGCTCTTCTTGAGCTGCATGGTGAAGACGACGGTTCATGACAAGCCGTACTTCTCGCGTATCTCATCCATAACCTCATCGAAGTCCAGTAACTCCACCTCGCCGTTGTCGATTTCGGCGATCCGCCGCTTGATCTCCGTATCCCATGCGGCCTCGACATCTGGATCGGAGACTTCCCCGTTCATTTCACGGATGCGTTCGATGAGGACTTCCCGCTGGCCGGGACTGAGTTTCGCGGCAGCGGCTTCGATTTCCTCGATGTTCGGGATGTCTTGAGTGATCGTAGCCATGGCGGGAAAATGTAGCTGGAAAATCTGCGTTTGTCAGGCGAAGAAGTGGTGGCCGATTTTCGAGGCGTCGGTGTTGTTGTCGGTTTCCCAGTAAACGTCCGCAGCGATGTCTGAGATCGACGGAGCAGGGGAATCCTCGGCAAATTTCACGGCGGCGGCGGCCTCTGCCTTGGAATCGCGGGAGATGCTTGCGACGAGTTCGTCGTTCAACACACCCTCCGCTGCCAACCTGCGGCGATACACGCTGATCGGATCGTGGTTGTCCTTGTATTCCTGGATCTCCTCGGGGGTGCGGTATCCGCCCTTGTGCTTGGAGTCGGCGACGGAGTGGCCGTAGTAGCGATAGGTGTCGATCTCAAGGACGGTGGGCTTGTGCTCCTTGCGGGCGCGCTCCATCGCGATGTGGGTTTTCGCGCGCACCTCATAGATGTCAGAGCCGTCGATTACGTCCCACTCGATATCATAAGCCTCCGCGCGCTGGGCGAGGCAGCCGGTGTAGGCGGAGGAGCGCTTCTGCGAGGTGCCCATCGAGTAGCCGTTGTTTTCGATCACATAGACGACAGGAATGCCGAAGAGCGATGCGATGTTGAGGGACTCGTGGAACGCGCCTTGGTTGACCGCGCCGTCACCGAGGAAGCAGAGACAGCAACCTTCTTTGTTGAGGTATTTCAAACCGTAACCGAGCCCGAGGCCGAGGGGCGTTTGTCCGGCAACAATGCCGTGGCCGCCCCAGAAATTCTTGTCGGGAGCGAAGAAGTGCATCGATCCGCCCTTGCCTTTCGAGCAGCCGGTGCTTTTCCCGTAAAGCTCGGCCATGCACTCGTCCATGGCCATACCGGAAGCAAGCGCGTGCGCGTGGCAGCGGTAGGCCGTGATGTTGTGGTCGTTCTCCCCGCAGAGCGAAAGCGTTCCTGCAGCGACCGATTCCTGACCGATGTACACGTGGAGGAAACCGCCGAGTTTGCCGGCGTTATAGCTCTTCAGCGCGGCCATCTCGAAATCGCGGATGCGCACCATCAGCGTGTAGAGCCCGATCTTTTTCTCGGCGGTGAGCGATTGGTTGATTGGTGAGGAGGTGAAATCGAGGGCGGACATGGTATGCGGGGATGCGGTGAAACCGGGGCTTGGTTAGGAGCAGAGGGCGGTGACGGCAAGATTTATCTCACGGCGGCGGGATGAGGTTGGATTGAGAGCCGGGGGAGAGCGAATCGCGCGGAAAGGAATATTGCGGTGAAAAGCAGGTTCGCGGCGGTCATGTTGCGCAGGAACACCCAGCTCGGGATGGAGCTGCCGAGAGGGCCGGCCCAGAGCGATTGCCAAAGGCCGAGCGGCGACTTCGGATACAACGGGCTGCCGATCCAGGCGGCGCCATTCGTGATGACATGGAAAGCCAATGCGGCGGCGACCGATCCTGCAAGCAGGACGGCGGCGTGTTTTCCGCTGAGGAATTTCCCGATGAAAAACGTCGCCGTGAAAGCAAGCGCAGTAACCGCGATGACCCCGGGGGAAAGGTATGCTGCATTCCCTGCAAAGAGGGCGGGAGCCGGATAGGTCACGAGCCAGGCAGCGAGCGGGACCGCCCAACCACGCCAGTCTTTTGCCATGATCGCGCCGCAGAAGAATAGCGCGGCGAGCGGCTGGAAGTTCGGCAGGGTTCCCGGAAACATACTTCCGATCAGGCGGAAGACGGCAAGCAGGACGAGGATCAGAGCCAGAGGCAACAGGCGAGTCATGGCGAGAAGCTAACTGCTGCGATGCTCGCGCGGCGAGGCGAAAATTTTCCGATGATGATCCGTAAATTGTGCCTTATTTCCCGCCAACCCCCACATCTTGTGGTTGCCGCTCAAATATCTTGTTTCAGACATGACTGAGTGCTTGCCAAGAGGTGATGAAAGCTGAAACTACGCCCCAGCATTCGTGCTTATCTTATGAAGTTCACTATCTCGAAAGACGTTTTCCTGGAAGGTTTGCAAAAAGTGCAGCACGTGGTGAGTTCACGCTCCACGCTGCCCATCCTGTCAAACGTGCTTCTCGTAGCCAAAGGCGGGCGGCTCATTTTTACGACCACTGACCTCGATGTCGGCATCACCGGCTCTGTGGAGGCATCGGTTGAAAAAGAGGGCGCGACCACGCTTCCCGCGAAACGCCTGGTCAGCATCGTCAAAGAGCTTCCCTCTAGCGAAGTGCAGGTCAGCGTGGACGCGAAAAATTACGCCACCATCAAAAGCGGCCCGTCGACGTTCAAGATCATCGGCCTCAGCGATTCCGAATTCCCGCCCCTGCCTGACTTTCAAGGTGCCAAAACCTTCAAGATTCCACAGGTGGAACTGAAGAACGGCCTGAAAAAAACCGCGTTCGCGATCTCCACCGATGAGACCCGCTACGTCCTCAACGGCATCTTCGCCTCGTTCCGTGAAGGCAAGCTCGCGCTGGTCGCCACCGACGGCCGCCGCCTAGCGATGGCGGATATGGATCTGGAATTCCCCGCCTCCCACGAGACGGATGTGATTATCCCCTCGAAGGCCATCCAGGAAATCCAGCGCCTGCTCGGGGATTCCGGCGAGGTGGAGGTGAAACTCAGCGACAGCCAAATTTCCTTTACCGTCGGCGACACCTTCCTCGCCAGCAAACTCATCGAGGGCAACTACCCGAACTATCGCCAAGTGATTCCGGGCGATAGCAACGAGCGTGTCGTCATTGCCCGTGAGCATCTGCTGGAGACCGTCCGCCGCGTCTCGCTACTTTCCTCCGACAAGTCGAACTCGGTGAAACTCATTTTCACGGAAAACCAGATCGAGGTCACCGCGAACTCGCCGGACGTCGGTGAGGCGCAGGAAACTCTTGAGGTCGGTTACACCGGCCCGGATATGCAGATCGCCTTCAATCCAGAGTTCTTACAAGCCCCGCTGCGCGCGCTCGACACGGACAACGTCTACCTCGACCTCATCGATGAGATGAGCCCCGGGGTGCTGCGCATCGACGGATCTTTCCTTTACGTGCTCATGCCAATGCGCGTGACTAACTAATCCGCGGCTATGGGCAGGCATTTCGAATGCAGGAGAAGGGCCAAGGAATCGCGCTGGGCGACGATGTCCAAGATTTTCCCCAAGCTGGCGAAATCCATTACCATCGCCGCAAAAAATGGCGGGCCAGATCCGGAGTCCAACGCGCCTCTCCGCGTCGCGATTCAGAACGCCAAGGCGGCGAATCTTTCCAAGGAAAACATCGAGAACGCGGTGAAGCGCGCGGCTGGCAAGGATGCCTCTGAAATCACCGAGGTGGTCTATGAGGCCAAGGGGCCGCACGGTTCCCAGTTCTATATCGAGTGCGCCACGGACAACACCAACCGCTCCATCGGTAACCTTAAAGTGATCCTCGGCAAGAACGGCGGCGAGATCGTCCCCAGCGGCGCGCTCAATTTCATGTTCACCCGCAAGACTGTGATCGAGTTCCCGGTGCCGCCGGGGATGGATCTCGAAGGACTGGAGCTCGAACTCATCGATGCCGGGCTCGAGGAGCTTTCCGTTGACGAAGGAGTGGCTGCGGTCGTCGGTGATTACACATCCTTCTCCAGCCTCTGCGCCGCCGTCGAGACCGCGGGAATCACTCCCACGAAATCCGGCCTCCAGCGCCTGCCCACCCAGCCCATCGAACTCACCGAAGAGCAGATTGAGGAGGTTGAAACCTTGCTAGACAAAATCGAGGACGACGACGATGTCCAAGTGGTTTACACCAATCTGGGTTAGAATGCGCTAAGATAGGGAAACGCTTTGTATTCCGAACAAGCCGCGCAGCCTGTTGGAGAGGCGCGGCATTGGATTTACCACTAGGCTTAGTTGGCCACAGCAGCCACTGCTACCTTTGCACGGAAAAAACCGCCCGGCGTATTATTAACCCCTGTGCTAGTGACTTTGATCTCGCTGTAACCATTTACAAGTGTCCATGCAGGGTCGCCGACTTGGATTTCGTTCCAATTGATCATGTCCTTGCTGAACTCGATGGCATACCGGAGTTTGGGGGTGGTTTCCGTAAGTTTTGGGACACGAAATTCAAAGGCCGCAGGGCTGTTTTCAGAAGTAACGGCCATGGTGGCATATTTACTGGCAGGTGCCGGCGCTACTTTTTGGATGCCCAATACCGTTGGCAAACTAGAGGCCAATGCGGGATTGGAACCGAATACCCACTCGTTGAAATTATCGGCACCATCGCGGTCGAAATCATGATCAGCCGAGCGTTGTTGGGCGGTAGTGCCGGGTGGCAAAGTAGCGGCGATCATGCTAGCGAATGGGTTGGTAACCCTGACAGGTAAACGGAAACGCCTGGTGGCCTGTTCAAATATAACCCCTGTGGTTCTCCGTGTGGTGACGAACTCCAAATCAATGACACCGGTGTTTCCGGGTTGCATGAAATTCGGAGGGATTATGAAGGAAGTGTCGAGCGGACTCTGCAGAATGACACGGCTGATATTGGGTCCGGAGAAGTTGGGAAACAGGGGAACCGACTCCAGGTCAGGATCGGAGAGCGGGTCGGAAGGATCTTCTAACCGCTTGATGGAAAAATAGGCGACATCACTTGCAGGAGAAATGAAATTTACTCCGTTGCCCTCCCATTTGACCGTATTCAACGCGAAGGGATCCAGCACAGCAAAACCGTCATCGTAGGCGACATTGAGAAATCTCACGCCTTGGTTCTGATTGTTGATTTTGCGGTAACCGTCCAGCTTGGGAAATAAATTGACGCTTAGAACCGCCGGATTGAAGGGATGGGCAAGAGCGGCAAAGTTGAAACGGTAGGTGCCGGGAACCGCTTCGCCGTCGAAGCGAGAACGCTCTCCTGCCGCGTAATCGCGGGCGAAGTTATAAATGGTCACGTCATACTGCCGGATGAAATTCGTGAACAAATTATAGAAGCAACTGATAGACCTGTTCTCAAAGCCTAGGAGCGGGCGCTGCAATTTAGAAGGAGGGGCTGAGACGAGAAGCGCATTTTGCGGGGCGAATGGCCTCAGAAAGATGGCCGGCGAAATCTCCGTTACACTGAAGTAGGGACCAAGCCCGTTAAGCAAGGGATCATCCTCAATTCCGCGCGAAACAAAGCCCGTGGCCCCGATGGGACAGATAGGGCTTGGTAGATAGAAAAAGGGTGCCTCGCAGCCATCGAATATGATGACCCCATCCCTTACGTTGAAAGAGAAGACGCCTCCCTCAAACGCCGTTCCTGTTGGAGCCTGACGGTAATTGCCTGTGGAATCGGCTATAAATGCAAAAGTCGTGCTGGAAGTCTGAGAAAGGGCAATACCGGCAGAGAGAACCAGCGGAGCAGTCAAAGAGAGGATTTTTTGCGTGGTGTGCACGCGAGGAATTTGTCCGATAGATTTTATGTTACAAGCGCAAATTCTGATTTTCGCTCAGTTTTCTTAATGCTGTGAACCGCTACGATGTGATTTTTTTAGAATTTCAAGGGAAGTCACCAGGCGCTTGAATTGAGCGGTTTGCAACAACTTCGAAACGGGCAGCCTGTTCTTGTGTAAGCTCGACAAACCTCCAAGGCAGGCCGTTTTGGTTGAGATCTGCCATGAAGGCGTCGGGGTCGTGCTGCTCGATGTTCCAGACGCCGGGCTTGGCCCAGCCGCCGGTGAGCATCTGCTTCGCGCCGATCATGGCGGGGACGCCGGTGGTGTAGGAAATGGCTTGGGAGCCGACCTCCGCGAAGCAGGCCTCGTGGTCGCAGATGTTGTAGATGTAGATTGCTTTGGGGGATCCGTTTTTGAGGCCGGTGATTACGTTGCCGATGCAGGTCCTGCCTTTGGTGGTCTCGCCGAGGTCGCCGGGGTTGGGCAGGACGGCTTTGAGAAACTGGAGCGGCACGATTTTCACGCCTTGGTAATCCACTTCGTCGATGCGGGTCATGCCGACGTTCTGGAGCACCTGGAGGTGGTTGATGTAATTTTGTGAAAACGACATCCAGAACTGGGCGCGGCGGATGGTGGGGATGTGTTTCACCAGCGATTCCAGCTCCTCGTGGTACATACGGTAAATCTCGTAGGTGCCGACGCCGTCCGGGCATGTGAAAGGCTGGTGGAGGGACATCGGCGCGGTCTCGACGAATTTCCCATCCTCCCAGTGGCGGCACTCGGCGGTGACCTCGCGGAGGTTGATTTCCGGATTGAAATTCGTGGCGAAAGCACGGCCATGGTCGCCGCCGTTCACCTCGATGATGTCGAGGGTGTGGATTTCATCGAAATGGTGTTTCAGCGCCCACGCGGTGAAAACGTTGGTGACGCCGGGATCGAAGCCGGAGCCAAGCAGCGCGGAAAGGCCGGCCATTTCGAATTTTTCCTGATAGTCCCACTGCCAAGAATACTCGAACTTCGCGACATCGAGCGGCTCGTAGTTCGCGGTGTCCATGTAGTGAATGCCGGCCTTGAGGCAGGCGTCCATGAGATTGAGATCTTGGTAAGGGAGGGCGACGTTG